>DATDTH010000797.1:0-2230 GCA_035290985.1 Pseudomonas sp.
CGCCGCCGCCTGCCGCAGCGGCGCGAGTCGAATCGTCCCCGAGCAAGCCCCTGGGCGCCGCTGCGCCTATGGCCGGGCCGCGAATGGCCGCGTCGCCGCGCCCAATGCCCGCCCCCATCCCCGACGCCGAACGCGTCACGGCGGCCGTGCCCCGTGTGCCCAGGGCCGATGAACAGCTCTGGCAGCTGGCCGTGCAGGCCCGGGAGCGTGGACGGCCCCTGGAGGTTCGCCAGCACCTGCAGGACTACCTGGCGTGTCCGGGCCTGAGCCTGGCGCAGCAGCACCAGGCCAGTTTGCTGATGGCCCGCAGCTGGGCCGACCAGCAACACGGCGTCGAAGCCCAGGACTGGTTGCAGCGTGCCTTGGCCCTGGACGCCGGTTCGGCCACCGCCTACTGGCTGCTGGCGGTGCTGATGCAGCAGGCGGGCGAGGGCAAGGAGGCGTTGCGTGCCCTGCACAAGGCCCTGTACCTGGACCCGGACCTGATGCTCGCGCATTTCCTCCAGGCCCAGTTGCTGCGCGACCAGGGGCAACTCAAGGCCAGCCGCAAAGCCCTGGCGATCTGCTGCCGGCTGTTGGCGGGGCAACCCCAGGACAGCCCGGTGCCCCTGGGCGACGGCCTGAGTTGCGGGCAACTGCAGCGGGTCTGTGAACAACTGATACAACTGATGGAGAACCAGCTGGCATGAGCGTACCCGCAGACAATGAGGACGAGCGCTGGACCCAGATACGCGCCCGGCTGCTGGCGTTCGAACAGCGGATCGCCACGGGCTTCGCGCCCACCGCCGAGGCGCGTGACCTGCGCCTGCAGGCGCGGACCCGGGAATGGGCTAGGGCGCTGCCGGTGGAACAACCGGATGCCTGGCTCGAGGTGCTGAGCTTCGACCTTGGCCAGGAGCGCTATGCCATCGAGACTTGCCATGTGGCGGAAGTCCTGCCCCTGTCGCACTTCACGCCGCTGCCCAATACGCCGCCATACGTGCTCGGTATCGTCAACGTCCGAGGCCGCGTCGTCTCGGTGCTCGACCTGCGGGTTCTGTTCGAGCTGCCGATCAGCGGGCTCTCGGACAAGAACTTCCTGGTCGTCCTGCAAAGCCCGGAGATGGAGTTCGGCCTGTTGATCGACCGGGTCCAAGGCATCCAGCCGCTCGAGCGCGACACCCTGCAGAGCGGCCTGGCCAATCTCACCGGGGTGCGGGCGCATTACCTGCTCGGCGTCACCACCCAGCAATGCACGGTACTGGACGGCACACGCCTGCTGGGCGATCCCAGCCTGCGCGTCGAGGCCACATTATGAACAAGGAGAAGTCGGCATGTTTGGCCCTGTGATGAACCTGCGAATCGGCAGCAAACTGCTGTTGGCCTTTACCGTCCTGATTGTCGGTGCAGGCAGCCTGCTGTTCACCACCCTCGAACGCTTCGTCAACCTGCAGCACGCCGAGGAGCAACTGTTCAAACGCAGTTACGAGCGGATTTCCGACGTGAAGGAGCTGCGCCTGAACCTGGCCGCCCAACGCGCCGAACTGCAATTGGCCATCAGCGACGGCGACGCGTCCGACTATGACGGCCATGAGGCCGAAATCCGCCGGGCCTCCGAGGCCAATGACCAGTTGCTCAAGCGCCTGCGGGTGGGCGTGGCAGAGGACCCCGAGGCCAGCGGGCTACTCGAGGAACTGGAAACCCTGCGCAACCTGGTGGCCCAGACCCGCACCACCCAGGTGTTGCCTCTGATTCGCAGCGGCCAGCACGCGGAGGCTCAGAACCTGAACCAGGGCGTACAACGCGAACGCTTGAACGCCATCAATGCCCTGGGGCTGCAACTGGTCGAGCTGACCGACCAGCGGGTGGCCCAATCCCTGGAGCAGTCCCGGGCGACCCTGGGGGCCCTGCGCGATCGCCTGTTCAACCTGAGCCTGGCCCTGGTGCTCGGCAGCGGCCTGTTGGCCTGGCTGCTGAGCCGGCATATCGCCCAGCCCCTGGCCCGACTGACCGGTTGGGCCGAGCAGATCGGCCGCGGCGAGATCCCGCGGGAGATGAGCAGCGACTCGCGCCAGGATGAGGTCGGTCGCCTGGGCCAGGCCTTCGTCAGCATGAGCCACTACCTGCGCGAACTGGTGCTGGAACTGAACGAGGGGATCGCGGTGCTGGCCGCCTCCAGCGAGGAAATACTCGCGGCCACCACCCAGGTGGCCGCCAGCACCCAGGAAACCGCCACCGCCATCAGCGAGAT
>DATDTH010000798.1:0-3973 GCA_035290985.1 Pseudomonas sp.
GGCCAGCCGCCAGGCACTCAACCAGCATGTCCGCCAGCTGTGCCAGGAGCAGGGCCTGAGCGTGCTCTGGACCACCCACCTGCTGGACGAGGTGCAGGCCGACGACGACCTGCTGATACTCCACCAGGGCCGCCTGGTCGCCCAGGGCCGCGCCGCCGACATCGCCCAGGCACAAGGCGGCGACCTGGCCCAGGCTTTCGCCCGGCTCACCACACGCAAGGAACAGGCATGAGTGCTTATTGGGAATGCCTGCGCGGCATAGTCCTGCGCGAATGGCTGCGCTTCGTCCTGCAGCGCTCGCGCTTTTTCAGTGCTCTGGTGCGCCCGCTACTCTGGCTAGTGGTGTTCGCCGCCGGCTTCCGCGCGGCCCTGGGTATTTCCATCATCGAGCCCTACGCCACCTACATCACCTACGAGACCTACATAGTCCCGGGGCTGACCTGCATGATCCTGCTGTTCAACGGCATGCAGGGCTCGCTGTCCATGGTCTACGACCGTGAAATGGGCAGCATGCGCGTGCTGCTGACCAGCCCGTTGCCGCGGGCCTTTCTGCTGGCCTGCAAGCTGTTGGCCACCGCGCTGATCTCCCTGCTGCAGGTCTACGCCTTTCTCGCCATCGCCTGGTTCTATGGCGTACAACCGCCGGCCTGGGGTCTGCTCGCCGCGCTGCCGGCGCTGCTGCTGGTGGCGCTGCTGCTCAGCGCCCTGGGCCTGCTGCTGTCCAATGGCATCCGCCAGTTGGAGAACTTCGCCGGGGTGATGAATTTCGTCATCTTCCCGCTGTTCTTCCTCTCCTCGGCCCTCTACCCGCTGTGGAAGATGCGCGAGGCCAGCGAATGGCTGTACTGGCTGTGCGCGGTGAACCCCTTCAGCCACGGCGTGGAGCTGGTGCGCTTCGCCCTCTACGAGCGCTTCAACCTGCTGGCCTTCGCCGTCTGCCTGGGCCTGACCCTGGTCTTCAGCCTGCTGGCGGTGCTGACCTTCAACCCCCAGCACGCCGCGCTACGCCGCGCGGGCTAGCCAGTTAGCAGCTTTCTACGCCTTTAGTACTGGTTTTGCTCTCCAATGGAGAATGTCCAAAGCTCTGCTATTGCCCTGTA
This sequence comes from Pseudomonas sp., assembly GCA_035290985.1. Lineage (GTDB taxonomy): Bacteria > Pseudomonadota > Gammaproteobacteria > Pseudomonadales > Pseudomonadaceae > Aquipseudomonas. Next base: position 1,101 of record DATDTH010000798.1, read on the forward strand.
ATAGGGCCATAAAAAGAACCGAGACTTAAGGCGATGAGGCAGTGCCGAGTACCCCTGCTCCCTATCCGGCTGATCGCCGGGCTGATGGCCTGCCTGGCGCTGGCTGGCCTGGCCCGGGCCGAGGCGCCGCTGTTCTCCGCCGAGGGCTATCGCCTCAGCCACTACCGCAGCCCCACCCCGGCGACCAGCGAGCATGCCACCTTCCTCGACACACCGGCGCTGCAGCAGCTGTTGCGACGTGAACCTCGAACCCGGCTGATCGATGTCTACCGCCGCCAGTGGCTACATGGCTTGTTCATCGAAGATGAGGTCCACGCCAACCTGCCCGGCAGCCTGTGGCTGGCCAATACCGGCGATGGCCGGCTCGACCCAGCCTGGCAGGCCTATTTCGTTCGCCACCTGGAGCGGGCCAGCCAGGGCGACCGGCACTGGCCATTGGTGTTCTACTGCCGCTCCGACTGCTGGCTGGGCTGGAATGCGGTCAAGCGGGCCCATGGGCTAGGCTACGACAACCTCTATTGGTACCGTGACGGCATCGATGCCTGGGCCCAGGCCGGCCTGCCCCTGCAGCCGGCCCAGCCCCAGGCCCTGACCGACTGATCCATCGCCACACCATAATCACAACAACGAGGTGCAAGGCTGTGTACAAAATTCTGATTGCCGACGATCACCCGCTGTTTCGCGAGGCCATCCACAACGTCATCACCGACGGTTTTCCGGGCAGCGAGGTGATGGAAACCGCCGACCTGGAGAGCGCCCTGCTGCTGACCCAAGTGCACGACGACCTGGACCTGATCCTGCTCGACCTGAACATGCCCGGCATGCATGGCCTCAACGGCCTGATCACGCTGCGCAACGAGGCGCCGACCATTCCGGTGGTGATAGTCTCGGCCGAGCAGGACAAGCAGATCGTGCTGCAGGCCATCACCTACGGCGCCGTCGGTTTTATCACCAAGTCTTCGCCGCGGGCGCAGATGACCGAGGCCATCGAGCAGATCCTCAACGGCCAGGTCTACCTGCCGTCGGACATCATCCGCACCCAGAAAAGCACCACCCGGCGCAACCACGACGCCCCGAGTTTCCCCCCCGAACTGCTGCAGGCCCTGACCCGCAAGCAACTGCTGGTGCTGGAACGCATGACCAAGGGCGAATCGAACAAGCAGATCGCCTATCACCTGGAAATCGCCGAGACCACGGTCAAGGCCCACGTCTCGGCCATCCTGCACAAGCTCAACGTACACAATCGGGTGCAGGCGATCCTCTCGGCCGGCGACATCGACTTCGCCGCCTACCTGCGGCGCTAAGGGGGTTTTGCTTTAGCTTGCGGTTCGGCGCACGGACGATTTCGCGGGTTTCACCCGCCCTTGGTCTGCCAGAGTAGGCACATTCGCTTTTCGTAGGTCGGGTTACGTTTTGCTAACCCGACAGCATCGTTGTCGGGTTACGCTTCGCTAACCCGACCTACGGCCTGGCTGACCTGGCGCTTGATCAACGACCAGCGCAAGCCAAAGTCGGCGTCGCCCGCGGGCAGCCGCCAGATGCAATGCAGGTGATCGGGCAGCAGCACCCAGCCCTCGATGCGGAAGGGATAGCGCAAACGGACGTCCTGAATCGCCAGACGCAGGCTCGCACGCAGCTCTGGGGCGGTCAGCAGCGGCCGACGCCCATGGCTCACCAGCGTGAAGAAATACAGCGCCCCCGGTTCGCGGGCACGCCGGTAATTGGACATTCCCTGTCTCCTCCGGTGGCGGTCTCCATGAGCATAGAACCGTCCCTGTACAGCCTTCGGAAAGCTTTTGTAGGGTGCGCCGTGCGCACCGGGAGCGCGGCGTGACGGTGATGCCTCGAGCCGATCGGGACCGTGTTTCATCCGGAGCTGTGTCGTTGCGGCGATACCCCCGGTGCGCAAAGCGCACCCTACGGGACCGCGTTCCGGTTAACGTCCCTTCCAGGCACGATGCTTTTGTAGGGTGCGCCGTGCGCACCGGGAGCTCGGCATCACGGCGATGCTTCTCGATGGGTATCGCTTCGCTCAACCCATCCTACGGCACTTAAGGCGTGATGCCGTAACCGGCCAGGACCGTCAGGAAGGCCGCTTCGTCCAGCACCTTGAGCCCCAGCTCGCTGGCCTTGGTCAGCTTCGAGCCGGCGCCGGGGCCGGCCACCACGCAGGCGGTCTTCGCCGACACCGAGCCCGACACCTTGGCGCCCAGGGCCTCGAGCTTGTCCTTGGCCAGGTCCCGGCTCATCACTTCCAGGGACCCGGTCAGGACCCAGGTCTGGCCGGCCAGCGGCAGGCCTTCTACGGCCTTCTTCTCGCTCTCCCAGTGCATGCCGAACGCGCGCAACTGCGCCTCGATGGCCCGGGCCCGGGCGGCGTTTTCCGGCTCGGCGAAGAAGGCGCGCACCGCCTGCTTGGCCTTCTCGTTGAGCCCCTTCATGGCGCTCAGGTCCAGCCAGTCGGCGGCAATGATCTGCTCCAGACCGCCGAAGCGCTCGGCCAGGTTCTTCGCCCCGGTCGCCGCCACCGAGGCGATGTTCAGCTTCTCGATAAAACCCGCCAGCGTGGCGCAGGCGGCGAACTCCGGGTGCAGGTCGCCCTGCTCCTGCAGCTCGATGCCGCGCGCCAGCAACTGGGCGATCACCTGCTGGTTGTGGCCGTCCAGGAAGAAGCTGTGGATCTCATGGGCGACTTCGCCGCCGACATCCGGCAGGTAGGTCAGCACTTCCGGCAGCGCCTGCTGGATGCGCTCCAGGGAGGCCAGGGAGCGGGCCAGCAGCTTGGCGGTCTCCTCGCCCACATCGGGAATGCCCAGGGCGAAGATGAATCGCGCCAGGCTCGGCTTGCTGCTGTCCTCCATGGAGGCCAGCAG
>DATDTH010000799.1:0-15079 GCA_035290985.1 Pseudomonas sp.
CGCCGCCGCCGCGCAAGCACCAGTGGAGCCTGCCTTGACAGCCCCCACCCCGGCCCCTAGCATGCCGCGCAACCCTCGAGGAGCACTATCGCCGATGCAACCCCAGGCCTTCTACCATGCGGTGGCGGACGACTTCACCGCAGTCGACGGTATCATCCGCAAACAGTTGATCTCCCGGGTACCCCTGGTCGAGAAAATCGGCGACTACATCATCTCGGCCGGGGGCAAGCGCCTGCGCCCCTTGCTGGTACTGCTGTGCGGCAAGGCCCTGGGCCGCCATGGCGACGACCTGCGCCTGCTGGCCGCGACCATCGAATTCCTGCACACCGCCACCCTGCTGCACGACGACGTGGTCGACATGTCCGACATGCGCCGCGGCCGCTCCACCGCCAACGCCCAATGGGGAAACGCCCCCAGCGTGCTGGTGGGCGACTTCCTCTATTCGCGCTCCTTCGAAATGATGGTCGAACTGGGCTCCATGGATGTGATGCGCATCCTCTCCAGGGCCACCCGGGTGATAGCCGAAGGCGAAGTGCTGCAGTTGTCGAAGATTCGCGACGCCAGCACCAGCGAAGAAACCTATATGGAGGTCATCCGCGGCAAGACCGCCATGCTCTTCGAGGCCTCGACCCACAGCGCTGCGGCCCTGGCCGGCGCCAGCGCCGAACAGACCGAGGCGCTGCGCACCTTTGGCGACCACCTGGGCGTGGCCTTCCAACTGGTCGACGACCTGCTGGACTACCGCGGCGACGCGGCGACCCTGGGCAAGAATGTCGGCGACGACCTGGCCGAAGGCAAGCCGACCCTGCCGCTGATTTATGCCATGCGCAACGGCACGACCGAGCAGGCTACCCTGGTGCGCCAGGCCATCCAGAAAGGCGGCCTGGACGACCTGGAAGCCATACGCGAAGCCGTGGAAGCCGCCGGCGCCCTGGACTACACCGCGCAACTGGCCCGCGACTATGCCGAGCGCGCCATCGCCTGCCTGGATGCCCTGCCGCCCAGCGAATACCGCGACGCCCTGGTCGAACTCAGCCGCTTCGCCGTCGCCCGTACCCACTGAGTTCGCGACCTCTATCGCGCCACAGCAAAACGATCAAAGGCGCCAATGAACGCTTGCTATTAATTGAATAGGAATTATTCTCATTCAATACAAAGCACATTGGAGAGCGACCATGACCTACCTGATAGACGCCTGGCTGGACCGTCCCCACCCCTACCTGCGCATCCTCCACCGCGAGACCGGCGCGGTCTGCGCGGTGCTTGAGGAAGACGCCCTGGACGAACTGCGGGACCAGGGCGACCTGGACCTGCACGGCCTGAGCTCCAATGAACCCAACGTATTGAAGGAGTTGGTGCGTACCCTGTTCCTGTTCTGCTACGCCCGCGCCTTGCGCCCAACGGAAGGGATGCATTGAGACGATGACAGAATGCGCGATTTGCGGGTTTCACCCGCCCTACCAAAGCCTTGCCGCACCGCGCATGACCTGCGGATTTCGCGAGCCGTAGGTTGGGTTAGGCACGCGGTGCGCAGGCCTGAGGGCATGCGCGCAGCCATTAGCGCCGTAACCCAACAAGAACCTTAAAGAACTTCCAGCAGTTCCACGTCGAATACCAGCACGCTGTGCGGCGGGATGCTGCCGACGCCTTGCTCGCCGTAGGCCAGTTCGCTCGGCACGTACAGGCGCCACTTGCTGCCGGCATTCATCAGTTGCAGGGCCTCGGTCCAGCCGGCGATCACGCCACCAACCGGAAACTCGGCCGGCTGGCCGCGCTCGTAGGAGCTGTCGAACACGGTGCCGTCGATCAGGGTGCCGTGGTAGTGGGTGCGCACGCTGTCCTCGCGGGACGGCTTGGCGCCTTCGCCGGCGGTCAGCACTTCGTACTGCAGGCCGGAAGCCAGCAGGGTGATGCCGGCGCGCTTGGCGTTTTCGGCGAGGAAGGCCAGGCCTTCACCGGCGGCGGCTTCGGCCTTGGCCTGGGCTTCGGCCTGCATGATGTCGCGGATCACCTTGAAGCTGGCGGTCATCTCGTCCTGGCTGACGCGGCTGGCCTTGTTGGTGAAGGCATCGGTCAGGCCGACCAGGATAGCGTCCAGGCTTACACCCGGTGGAGGGTTGTCGCGCAGCTGATCGCCCAGCTGACGGCCGATGCCGTAGCTGACGCGGGTTTCGTCAGTAGAGAGATTGAAGTCGGCCATGGCAGGGCTCCGCTGTGGGTGAAAAATGGGCGGCCAGCCTAGCACAGATGGCGAAACCGCCCTACCCGCCTGCGGTGCTCGAAATGGCATCGGCCAGACCAAAAAAACCGCCCGGTCGTTGCGCAACGGCGGGCGGCGATTCAGGTCATCGGCGATTAACAGGCTGCTGAAAAACGTAGGCGAGGCAACGCAGGTAGTTTTTAGACTCAATGATCGTGCTTGGTCAGCTTATCCAGGTAACCCATTATGAAGGCCGAGACCACGAAGGTCATATGAATGATCACGTACCAGAGCAGGTACTCGGTCTCGATGTTCTGCGCGTCCATGAATACCCGCAGCAAGTGAATGGATGAGATCGCCACTATGGAAGAGGCCACCTTCATCTTCAGCGAAGCCGCGTCCATGGTCCCCAGCCAGTCGAGCTTTTCGGTCCCCTCATCGATATTCAGGCGCGCGACGAAGTTCTCGTAACCAGAGAACATCACCATCACCAGCAAGCCGCCCACCAGGGACATGTCGATCAACGAGAGGATCACCAGGACCAGCTCGGACTCGCTGCGCTCGAACACATGGGGCAGTACATGAATGATTTCCTGGAAAAACTTCAACCCCAGCAACAGCAGCCCCAGGGACAGACCGATATAGAGGGGGGCCAGCAGCCAGCGCGAGGTGTACATCAGATTGCCGAGCAAACGTTCCATGGAGCCTCACAAGCAAGTCAAAAACAGTCGAGTCAAAAACTGGCCGCGAGTATAACCAGCGCAGCGCGCCACACAAAGCCGTCAGCGCAACCCGTCCAAGGGTCATTTCGGGCCCCTGCCTAGAGGGGGGCGCCGCTGTGGATAAGATTTTTCGCCCGACGCGCGACAGGCCAGACCCATGAGCAAGGGCCAACCGGTAAAACCGCCAGAGCGGCAGGGATTCAGGTTTCCGGACGAAACTGGCAATCGCCCCGCTGGCGGGCGTATGCGGCATTCAGTCGACGCAACTCGGCCTGCATATGCAGGCTCCAGATAGACGGTTCGTTCGACTCGACGTAGCCCTGCAGCAACAGGTGCTGGGCGATGGCCGCGAGCACCACTTCGCCCTCGGCAAGCCCGTGGAACGGGCCCTGCACCCGGATCGCAGAGGGCTGGGCATGGGCCATGCCGGCGGCGCAGAACAGGACCCAGCGTCCAGGCGCGTCGGCCAATTGGCGAAGCGCGCACTCGATGCGCGTCTCCAGGCCAAGACAGTGACGACTAAGGTTGAGGCGACGCGCCATGGCGGCAGTCCTCGCGGGGTCCGGTTTTCAGCCTACACCCCCGCGGGCGACCCAGGGAAGACCCGGGTTATCCCCAGAAGCTGTGGATAACCCTGTGGACGACGGCTGGAAAAGCGCAGCCAGGCGCCTTCAACCGGGGACCCGCGCACCAGCGCACAGTGACTGATCAGCCAGACTGTGACGGCGTCGACAAGGGCTCAGGCTTGCCCGGCTTCTTGCGCGGTTTCTCCGGCTTTTTTTCAGCGGCCGCGGCCTGGGCCAGCAGTTGGGCCTCCTTGAGCCGCTCATCCTCGCCCTCCTCCAGATCCAGGTCCAGCTCGGCGATATCGCGCAAGCGCTCGACCACCCGCGCATTGATGCTGCCGGCCGGAAAACGCCCCTCGGCATCCGGCGCGCCGACCGCCTGACCGACCAGCAGGCCGAGGGCCTCGTCGACCTGGCGCACCGCATAGACGTGGAACTGACCGCTGCGGACCGCCTGCAGCACCCGCTCGTCGAGCATCAGGGTGGTGATATTGGCATGGGGAATGATTGCCCCCTGCTCGCCGGTCAGACCGCGGGCCTCGCACAGGCGGAAGAAGCCCTCGATCTTCTCGTTGACCCCGCCCACCGCCTGGACCTCGCCGAACTGGTTGATCGAACCGGTGATGGCGAAACATTGTTTGAGCGGCGTGCGCGACAGGGCCGAGATCAGGGTGCAGACCTCGCCCAGGGAAGCGCTGTCGCCGTCGACGTAACCGTAGGACTGCTCCAAGGCGATGCTGGCGGAAATCGCCAGGGGGAATTCCTGGGCGTAACGGCTGCCCAGGTAGCCGGTGAGTATCATCACCCCCTTGGAGTGGATCGGCTGGCCCAGATTGACCTCGCGCTCGATATCGACGATGCCGCTGCCCCCCGGGTAGACGGTGGCCGAGATGCGCGCCGGCACGCCGAAGGCCGAGTCACCGACTTCCAGCACGGTCAGGCCGTTGCATTTGCCGACCGCCGCGCCCGCGGTGTCGATCAGGATGATGCCGGCCAGCATGTCGTCGAGAATCCGCGCCGACACCCGGCCGGTGCGGGTGGCCTTGGCCTTCAGGGCCCGCTCGATATGCCCGGCGTCGGTCACGCTGTCATTGGCCAGTTGGCGGATGAAATCGGCCTCGCTGACCAGCTGGAACAGGTCGCCGATACGCGCCGACAAACGTCCCTGGTGTTCGGCCAGGCGCGCGCTGTAGGTTGCCAGGCGCGCCACCGCATTGGCCGTCAGGGGCGCCATGCCTTCCTCGGAGGTACGGGTCTTGAGCAACTGGGCGAACTGCTCCAGGCTGTCCTCGACCATCGGAATGTCTTCGTCGAAGTCCACCAGCACGCGGAACATCTCCTGGAAATCCGGATCATGATCCTGCAGGGCGTAGTACAGCTCCCGCGAGCCGATGATCACCACCTTGACCTGCAGCGGGATCACCTGGGGACTGAGGGTCACTGTGGCCAGGCGGCCCAGCTCGCCCAGGGGTGATTCCATTTTCAACTTGCGGGCATGCAGGGCCCGCTTGAGCGCATCCCAGACAAAGGGCTCGCCAAGCATCTTGTCCGCTTCCAGCACCAGAAAGCCGCCATTGGCCCGGTGCAGCGCACCCGGGCGCAGCTGCCGATAGCTGGTGTAGAGCGCACCCTGGTCGGTGCTGTACTCGATCCGGCCGAACAGGTTGTCGTAGGTCGGGTGGGACTCGAACACCACGGGCGCGCCGCCACTGGCGTGATGGCCGACCACCAGGCTCGGGCTGTACTGCTCCTCCAGCAGCTTGCGGGTCTGGGCATCGGCCTTTTCCACATCCACCAGTTGCTCGACCACGGTCTTCAGCAGGTTGACCTGCACGGCCTGCAGGTAAGCGCAGACCCCGGCGTTTTCCGCGTACTTTTTCGACAGCGGCGCGAGCAGTGGCTGCAGCCCCAGGGTGATGGTTTCCTCGTTCAGCTGGCGCACCTGGTTGCTCGACTCGCGCTTCCATTGCGGCAGGCTGGCCAGCTCCTCGTTGAGGCGTTCTTCCAGGGTGGAAATATCGTCGTGATAACGCTCGCGTTCGGCCTCCGGCAGCTGGGCGAACTCGGCCTCGTCCAGGGCCTTGCCGTCCTTCATCGGGGTGAAGGCGATGTTGCTGCTGTCGCGGTACAGGGCGATGCCCTTTTCCAGGGACAGGCGCTCGATCACGTCCAGGGCGCGGTCATAACGCTGATTGAAGGCGCGGTCGATGGCGCTCTTCTTCTGCTGGTAGGCCGGGTGTTCGAACACCGCCGGGAAGGTCGCCAGCAGGTTGTCGATCAGCAGGCCGATGTCGGCGACCAAGGCGCCCGCCGTGCCCGGCGGCAATTCCAGGGCACGGGGCTCGCGCGGCTCGTCGAAATGATTGACGTAGACCCAGTCCGCCGGCGTGGCCAGCCGCTTGGCTTCGGCCTTGAGGTAGCGCTTGACGAAGGAAAAGCGCCCGGTGCCCGGCTCGCCCATGACGAACACGTTATAGCCCGGACGTGGCATGGCCACCCCGAACTGCAGCGCTTCCACGGCACGCTCCTGGCCGAGCACGCCGCGGAAGGGCTCCAGGTCGTCGGTGATGGCGAAATTGAATTGAGCGGAATCGAAGGGACGGGTCAGCGCCTCAGGCGCCAGGCGCAGGCCGGCAGCAGCGGAATCGGGCATCGGAAATCCTTACATCGGGCGGAAGCAAACCGCAGGGAGATGGCGGCATTCTGGCGCCGCTTTGCCGCGGCTGGCAAGGCGCAGGACCCGCCGATGACGACTCCTTGCGCCGGTTGCCGTCCGGGGCCGATAAAAACCGGCCAAGCGAAGCTTATCAAAGCGATGAAATGAACCGTGCGTGCCGCTTGTAGCTCAAACCCAAACAGGTGGTCTTAACTGCCTGTATGACCAGGAGCCTTGTCGTACTTGGCCAGATGCCGCTGTACCCAGACCCTCCATAGAGACAACTAGAGAGAAAAAGCTATGAAACGGATCTTAATTGGTACTCTTTTCGCCGCTGCCTCCCTGAACGCCCTGGCCGAAGCGCCCGGCGGACCCGACTGTGGCTGGGGCAACATGCTGTTCGAAGGGCAGCGTGGCATGGCCGCGCATTTCCTCGCCTCCACCACCAATGGCACCACCGGCAATGCCACCTTCGGCATGACCTCGGGCACCAACGGCTGCTCCACCAATGGCGCACTGACCTATGGTGGCAAGTCGATGGTCAAGCTCGGCGCCATGCTGGACGAGCTGTCGGAAGACATGGCCAAGGGCCAGGGCGAAGCCCTGACCACCTATGCCGTGCTGCTCGGCGTGGCCCCCGAGGACCGCGGGCATTTCGCCGCGGTGACCCATGCGCACTTCCAGCAGATCTTCAGCCGCGCGGACGTCACCGCGGCCGACGTGCACACTGCCACCCTGTCGGTGATCAAGACCGATACCCGCCTGGCCAAATACGCCGTACCGGCCTAGCAGGCCGTTTAAAAAGGTAGCGAGCGACGGCTAGACAAGGCGAAATCAGTCGAAGAAGCGCAATTTACATGTAGTAAATGAGCATTCTGAGGCGCCGGGCCCCGGACTGATTTCAACGCCGTATGGCCTAGCGCAGTAGTTTTTCAATGGCCTGCTAAGCCCCGCTGGCCCGCCCAGTCGGGCGGGCCTGTTTTCCCCAACCCGTCGAACAAGTAGCCCTGCATGCTCAAACGCCTGCCCTATCTGGCACTGTGCGCCTGCGCCGCCCTGGAGGCCGCGCCACGGCTGTCCGCCGAACAGCTGCAGCGCCTGGCCGACAGCCCCGAATGGATTGCCCTCGGCCACTACGAAACCGGCAAGCTCGGCGGCTGGCGCAGCTATGTGGATGACGAGACCTTCTTTCTGGCAGCTGACGGCGAGCAGGACCCCGGCGCCGAACTCGCGGCCACCCTGGCGGCGCTCTATGGTCCGGCCAGCGCCGGTGACCGGCACGCCCAATGCCGCTACCCGGCGCGCACCCGCTGGCTGCGCAGCCGGCTGCAGCTCGATGACCTGCCGCAACCGACCTGTGGCGAATTCGCGACCTGGTACGCCAGCGTGGCGCCCCACAGCACGGTGCTGATCTTTCCGGCGGCCTACCTGAACAGTCCCTCCTCGATGTTCGGCCATACCCTGTTGCGTATCGACCAGGCCGACGCCCAGGACAACGGCACCACGCTGCTGAGCTACGCACTGAACTTCGGCGCCCACATCCAGGGCGCGGACAACAGCCTGCTGTATGCCTGGAAAGGTCTGATGGGCGGCTACCCCGGGCTGTTCTCCCTGGTCTCCTACCAGGAGAAGCTGTCCGAGTACCGCAGCCTGGAGAACCGCGACCTGTGGGAATACCGGCTGAACCTGAGCGCCGCGGAAAGCGGGCGGATGGTCGAGCACGTCTGGGAACTGAAGCAGATCCAGTTCGACTACTTCTTCTTCGACGAGAACTGCTCCTACCGCCTGCTGGAGCTGCTGGAAATCGCCCGCCCGGGCCTGCAACTGACCCGGGACTTTCCGCTGACCGCCATCCCCACCGACACAGTCCGGGCCATCCAGGACGCCGGCCTGGTGCAGGAGGTCGCGTTCCGCCCCTCCCGCGAGCGCGAACTGCTGAGTCGCAGCGCCCCTCTAAGCGCTGCCGAGCAAGACTGGGTGCTGCGCCTGGTCGAGGATCAGCGGCAACTGAACGAACCGGCCTTTGCCGCCCTGCCCCCGGAGCGCCAGGCCCAGATCCAGGATGGTGCCTTCCGCCTGCTGCGTTACCGCGCCACCGGCCAGGCCCGCGATCCGGCGACCGCCCAGCGCAGCTTCGACCTGCTGCGGGCGATCAACCGCAACCCGCCGCCGCCCCTCGAGGTGCAACGCCCCAGCCTGCCGGAAGAAGGTCACGAGTCGCGCACCTGGCAACTGGGCGCCGGCAGCCACGACGGCCAGGCCTTCGCCGACTATGGCCTGCGCATGGCCTACCACGACCTGAACGACAACGCGCCGGGCTTTCCCCTGGGCGCGCAGATCGAGATGGGCAACCTCGAGCTGCGCCAGTACCAGGGCAACCACTGGCAATTGCAGCGCCTCGACCTGATTACCATCCGCTCCCTGACCCCACGTAGCGCACTGCTGCAGCCCTGGTCCTGGCAGGTGGCGAGCGGCCTGGAGCGGGTGCCCGGCGAAGACGGCGATGAGGTGCTGGTCAGCCAGGTCAATGGCGGCGCTGGCGGCACCTGGCAGCTGAGCGAACAGGTGCTCGGTTTCGCCTTGGGCACCCTGCGCCTGGAACACAATCCCGAGTTCGCCGCCTTTGTCGCTCCCGCCGCCGGCTTTGCCACTGGCCTGCTGTGGCGCAACCCGGTCGGCAACCTGAGCCTGGAGGCGAAAAGCGATTATTTCCACAATGGCGAGGTACGCCGCAGCCTGGGCCTGAACCAGCAGTGGGAACTGTCGCGCAACCTCGGCCTGCGCCTGAGCGCCGAACGCCAGCTCAGCCAGCGGACCGGCCCGGAAAACCAGCTGAAGCTGGAACTGAGGTGGTACCACTATTAAACGCAGGCCCTGCGCTTTATGCACTGCGAGGTGATTTCCGTAGGTCGGGTTACGTTTTGCTAACCCGACGGCATCGTTGTCGGGTTACGCTTCGCTAACCCGACCTACGGTCTCGCCGCGCGGCGTAACCCACGCGGAAGGGCCCCCAAATGCAAGCCGACCCTTCCCGAAAATGCTCTAGCCCGCACAGCTTATGCACTCCCTGGCCATGGGCAGCGCCCGCAAACGCGCTTCGCCGATCGGCTGGCCGCACCGCTGGCACTGCCCGTAGCTGCCGTCGACCAGGCGCAGCCTGGCCAGGCCAACCTCGCGCAGGCCGTCCTCGGCCTCGGCCAGCAGGGCGGCGAGCACCTGGTCGTTCTGCCGCTGTTGGGCTTGCTCGGCGAAATCCGGCGAGTGGCCGCGAGCCAGGTCTAGCTGGATGGCCTGGGCCCTGGCCGCATAGTCGGCAGCCAGGGCGTCGAGGGCAGCACGGGGATCGAAATGGGACATGGCGAAGCTCCTGAGCGTGTATGGATCAGAGCCCGCTCGGCAGGCCCCAGCAATGCTTAGAGTCTGGGCCCAACGCCATAGCCCGTCGTGACCTGCATCAATGCCCCCTTGACTGGAACGGCACCGTCGGGAAATCCTAACGCCCAGCCCTTTATGGAACGAACGGCTGCCGACGGCCGTTCCAGCGGAATACATATGCCCTTCACCCATCGCCCCGTACAAGAGCAGGACCTGGCCACCCTCTGCGCGTTCCCCCAGAGCGCCGACGAGCTGTTTTTCTTCTTCCCCAGGGCCCGCTGGCCGCTGACCCCGGACCAACTGCGGGACGCCATCACCCAGCGCTCGGACTCGACAGTGGTAGAACTGGACGGCGAAGTGGTTGGCTTCGCCAACTTCTACCGCTGGGAAACCGGCGGCCAGTGCGCCATCGGCAATGTGATAGTGGCGCCCAGCGCCCGCTCTTGCGGCGCGGGCCGCTACCTGGTGCAACGGATGATCGACATCGCCTTCGACAAGCACCGGGCCCAGGAGGTCGGCGTGTCCTGCTTCAACCAGAATGCCGCCGGCCTGCTGCTCTATCCCAAGCTGGGCTTTTGCCCCCATGGCATCGAGGAACGCCAGGACCCGAAGGGCAATCGGGTGGCGCTGATCCATATGCGGCTGCGGCGGGATGCGACGCTGGTCGAGCAAGGCTCGGACTAGCATTGTCAAAGAAACGACAGCCGATCCATGGCTGTCAGAGGGTGAGGTTTAGCCATGAATATCGATGAAGATAAAATCGACCAGGCCGTTCTGGCCTTGCTGTATTTGACACTGCATGACAGCTATCGCGCCTGGAAGTCGTTCGACTGGGATGCCCTGAACCGGCTTCACGAAAAAGGGCTGATCTGCAACCCGATCGGCAAGGCAAAGTCCGTGGTGTTCACAGACGAGGGGTTGCAAGAGGCAGAGCGCTTGTTTAGTCAGCTCTTTGCCAAGGCCTGACTCCTTAGGACGGTGCTGGCACGCCACCATGGACGAAAATACCTGACGGCTCTCGAAGCACGCGCACGGAGGGAGTTGAAACCGTGCAAAGCTAGCGGGTTCCACCCGCCCGAAAAGCCCGCAGCCCGTGTGATGGATGGGGCCGCCTAGCCGTAGGTCGGGTTAGCGAAGCGTAACCCGACAACGACGATCAAGATAAGCCGTCGGATTAACAAAACGTAACCCGACCTACGAAAGCACAGCGGTCCTGGGATCTACACAAACCGCTACCCCAGGCTTTTCCAGTCCAGGCCGAAGCGCGCCAGGTACTTGCGCAGGCGGTCGGCGTCGTTCGGCTGGCTTTTGCCCTGACGCGACACCGCGAACAACTGGCGGCCGGCCTCCGACAGGCTGCTGGCCTGGCGACACAGGGCGATGACCCCTGGCAGCTGCAGGCGGTCGAACAGGTCCAGCTGCTCCAGTCGCTCGCCCAGCAGGCTCCGCAGCAACTCATCCGCCCCGCGCGTCTCGGAGGGACAGGCCCAGGCGCGGCGCAAGCGCGCCAGCTCCTCGTCGACCTGGGCCTCGTCGATCCGCCCGCTGTCGGCCAGGGTCGCCATACGCGTGACTGAGGCCGACAGCTCGCGGAAATTGCCGCTCCAGGCCGCCTCGGCGGAGGTGGCGAAGGCCAGGTAACGCCGGCGCGCCTCCAGATTGAAGCGCACCAGGCGGCCTTGCTCGCGGGCGTGGCGCTCCAGTTCGAACTCCAGGTTCGGCTCGATATCCTCACGCCGCCCGGCCAGGCCCGGCAGCTCGAAGGTCCAGAGGTTGATCCGGGCGAACAGGTCCTCGCGGAACAGCCCCTGGGCCACCCGCTGGCGCAGGTCGCGGTGGGTGCCGGCGATCAGCAGGAAATCGCTTTCCATCTCGCGGTCGCTGCCCAGGGGAAAAAAGCGCTTCTCCTCAATGGCTTTCAGCAGCATGGCCTGCTCGTCCGGCCCCAGCTCACCGATCTCGTCGAGAAACAGCATGCCGCCGTCGGCCGCCCGCAGCAGGCCTTCGCGGGCCGCTTGGGCGCCGGTAAAGGCGCCCTTGCTGTGGCCGAACAGGGCGGACATGGCGCCGTCGCCACGCAGGGTGGCGCAGTTGACCTCGACGAAACGGCCGGACACCAGGTGCCGGGCGCGTTTCAGCTCGTAGATCCGCCGCGCCAGAAAGGACTTGCCCGAGCCCGTGGGCCCGACCAGCAGCATGGGCGAGCGCGAGCGCACCGCCACCCGCTCGATCTGCTCGATGCTGCGGTTGAACGCCGGGTTGCGGGTGGCGATACCCGACTTGAGGAACGCCAGGGTTTCCTGCTGCTCGCGGCGAAAACGCGTGGCGATGCGGTCGTAGCGCGACAGATCGAGGTCGATCAGTGCACAGGTGCCGATATGTTCGGTCTCGTCGTTGCGCCGCCCCGGCGAGCTCTGCACCAACCGCGCCGGCAGGTAGCGCGCCTCGGTCAGCAGGAACCAGCAGATCTGCGCCACATGGGTCCCGGTGGTGATATGCACCAGGTAGTCCTCACGCTCGGTGTCGAAGGGGTAGGCGCTGGTGAACTCGTGCAGGGCGCCATAGACCTCCTCGAAATCCCAGGGGTCGCGCAAGACCATCTCGTGCAGGCGCACCTCGGTCTCGGGCGAGACCGCGGCGATATCCTCGCGAATCCGCCCCACCAAGCCAGCATCCCTGGGGCTGTGGATCAGTTCCAGGCGGTCGAGCAGCAGGTCCGGCTGCTGGCACAGGCCGACGCTGGGCCGCCATTTGCTCCAGCGGTTGGCGCCCTTGCCAACCCGGTCCAGGGTGGCACCGACAAAGCCGATGGCGACCGTCTTCTTGCTCGACATGCTTATACCAAAAGATAAATAACGATATTTAAATATATCAATTTATCCATACCCGAGGGTTTGGCTTGCCTCTAAAAAATCAAAATAAAAAATATTTTTCTTTTAAATCATAAAGTTAAAAAAACAATCGCTCATATTTAAATAACTGGCACGCGCCTCGCAATAACCCTCTCGACCGCAGTGCCAGGCAGGCCCACGGGCCGGGAGTCGAATCCCGCCGGTGCAGGGACCCACCCCTCGGGGTGTCGGTTGCCCTGTATGCCGCCGCCGCAACGCTCGGTCATTGGCTCGGTAGCTCAGTCGGTAGAGCACTCCTCCTTAAGAGGAACCGTCGCAGGTTCGAACCCTGCCCGAGTTCATTCGATAGCTCAGCTGGTAGAGCAGTCTTCTTCGGAAGATCGGCCGCGGGTTCGACTCCCGCTCGAAAGATGCCCTCCAAAGGCAGCAGTACCCAGGCAATACCCGTCGGTGCGGCACAGGGAAACCTGGTGCCGCCGCCGATCCGCCCGGCCCCAGGGTCGAGCGACAGGCAGACACAGCGTTTGGGCCGAGGAGCGGCCCCGCGGCCAGGACGGCCGGAACGCCAGGTTTCCCCGTCGCCCCACCCGGACGCCCGGCGGATCGCCGCCCGGCAGACCGGCGACCAGCGACACCCGAATGCACGGAAAAATCAGAAAAACGGAATTAGGAAGAAGAACAATGAAAATGCTCAAGCGCTTGGTGGTGAAAAAGAACGAACGCGGCCTGCTGTTCGCCGAGGGCGACTTCGTGTCGATCCTCGAACCCGGCCAGTACCGGCGCTTCGACCCGCGCAACCGCTTGAGCCTGGAAACCTTCAGCCTCAACACACCGCTGTTCGAGCACCGCCTGGCCGGCTACCTGCGCCAGCACGAACCGGCACTGGTGGAACGCTGCTTCGAGCGCTTCGACCTGGACGACCAGCAGGTCGGCTTGCGTTTCGAGGATGGCCTCCTGGTGGAGTTACTACCCCCAGGCGCACGCCGCCTGTACTGGAAAGGCCAGGCCGAGCAACGCCTGGAGCCCATCGAGCTGAGCCAGACCTACCGCCTGGACAACGAACTGGTCGCCCGACTGAGCCAACCGTCCCTGCGCGGCCGTCCGCTGCAGGGCCTGGACGCGGTGCTGCTGGCCCAGGTGCCGGCCTACCAGGTCGGCGTGCTCAAGGTCGATGGCGCGGTGATCGAGTTATTGCCCGCCGGCCTGCATGGCTTCTGGCGCTTCAACCGGCAGATCAGCGTCGAACTGGTGGATCTGAGGATCCAGGCACTGGAAGTCAGCGGCCAGGAGATCCTGACCCGCGACAAGGTCAGCCTGCGCCTGAACCTGGCGGCCAACTGGCACTACACGGATGTGCTGCTGGCCCAGGCGCACCTGGCCAAGCCCCAGGAGCAGCTGTACCGCGAGCTGCAGTTCGGCCTGCGGGCGGCGGTGGGCACCCGCACCCTGGACGAGTTGCTGGAGAACAAGCAGGCAATCGAGCAGGCCTTGTATGCCCACCTGGCCGGCAAGTTGCCCGGCCTGGAGGTCAGCAGCCTGGGGGTGCGCGACATCATCCTGCCGGGCGAAATGAAGGCCCTGCTGGCCCAGGTGCTGGAGGCGGAAAAAGCCGCCCAGGCCAACGTGATCCGCCGCCGCGAGGAAACCTCGGCGACCCGTTCGCTGCTCAACACCGCCAAGGTGATGGAAGACAACCCGACGGCCCTACGCCTGAAGGAGCTGGAGACCCTGGAACGGGTGGCCGAGCGCATTGACCGGATCTCGGTCTTCGGCGGCCTGGACCAGGTGCTCAACGGCCTGGTGAAACTGGCGCCGCACTGAGGTTGGCGCAGCTGTATATAAAGGATTAATAAAATGAAAAGCGGAAAACAACGCCGCCAGGAAATACGCACCGCCCGCCTGCGGCGCGCCGACAAGGCGCAACGGGCCTTGCTCGACAGCCTGCCGCTGCGGTTCGAACCGGCCACGATGATCCGGGTCAGCCCCGGACTGCTAGCAGCCTACAACAGTTACGGCGAGCCGCTGTTCGTGGCGCGTGGCTGGTACCAGGACCAGGCTTTTCGCTGCCGCGATTGCGGCCAGGATGAAATCTGGACCGCGGCCCAGCAACAATGGTGGTACGAAACCGTGCAGGGTTCGGTCTATGCCAGCGCCATCCGCTGCCGACCCTGTCGCCTGGCCCGGCGCCTGAACGCAGGCCGCGCCCCGGCTTGACCAAAGAATCCAGCAGCTGCCGGCCTCGCCAGCAGCCTCGAATAGAAGCGAATAAAAAAGATGAACGAGACGATGAAACAAGACACCAGCTACCAATTGCTGGAAGTCGCCAACGGCAAACCGATCAAGCTCTGGACCCAGGGCGTGCCGGTGGAAGCCGAGGCGCAACAGCAACTGATCAACACGGCCAAGCTGCCCTTTATCTTCAAGCACCTGGCGGTGATGCCGGACGTGCACCTGGGTAAGGGCTCGACCATCGGCAGCGTCATCCCCACCCTGGGTGCGGTGATCCCGGCCGCCGTGGGCGTGGACATCGGGTGCGGCATGATCGCCGCGCGCACCTCGCTGATGGCCAGCGACCTGCCGGACAGCCTGGCCGGGCTGCGCGACGCCATCGAACGCGCCGTGCCCCATGGCCGTACCAGCACGCGCAGCGGACGGGATAAAGGTGCCTGGGAAAACGTACCGGACGCCACCGACCAGGCCTGGGCGGG
>DATDTH010000800.1:0-18179 GCA_035290985.1 Pseudomonas sp.
CGGTGCGTGCTGCCATGGCCATGGCCTCCCTGGAACAGCAGTTGATCCGCGAGGACGACGGCCTGGCCCTGCTGTTCACCCCGCCCTTCGACAAGACGCCCCACGACCCCGGCTATATCAAGGGCTATCCGCCGGGCCTGCGGGAAAACGGCGGGCAATACAGCCATGCCGCCATGTGGGTGATCCTGGCCTATGCCAAGCTGGGCGCGGGCAACAAGGCCACCGAGCTGTTCGCCCTGCTCAACCCGATCAACCATGGGCGCACGCCCGAACAGAGCCAGCGCTACAAAGTCGAGCCCTATGTGGTGGCCGCCGATGTCTACGGGGTCGCGCCTCATACCGGACGCGGCGGCTGGACCTGGTACACCGGCGCCGC
This sequence comes from Pseudomonas sp., assembly GCA_035290985.1. Taxonomy (GTDB): domain Bacteria; phylum Pseudomonadota; class Gammaproteobacteria; order Pseudomonadales; family Pseudomonadaceae; genus Aquipseudomonas. Next base: position 377 of record DATDTH010000800.1, read on the forward strand.
CGGGTGGATGTACCGCGCTGGCGTCGAAAGCATTCTCGGCATTCGCCGCGAGGGGGACTGGCTGATAGTCGATCCCTGCATCAGTACCGAGTGGCCGGGGTTCGAAGCCACGGTGAGGCTGGGCGCGACCCAGTACCTTATCCGCGTGGAAAACCCCGAACAGCGCTGTCGCGGCATCACCCAGGCCCGCCTCGACGACGCCCCACTCGCCTGCGACCAGGGCCAGGCGCGGGTCAGGCTGGACGGCGGCCAGCATCACTTGCTGCTGACGCTGTGAGCGGCCGTGGGCCGAGCACCCGCGAAGGCCGCGGGCAGGACGCGCCACCATGCAAGTAGGCTGTACTCGCCGAAGGCAGTACACCATAGGCCGTCCAATGTGGAATGCAGGCCGCGGCCAAAGGCGGTGGGCTGTCGCTGACCCGCACACCAAGACCACCTTACATCCTCGTTGGCCAGGAGCCTTGCTCACCGAGCGACAAGACGGTATCTACGAAACGCTTCGCGGCCCGCAGGTTATGCGCGATGCGGCAGCGCTGGTGATACCTGGGGTACCAAGAGCGACTGCAGGCATGAGTCGCAGCCAAATTTTTTTCAGCGCGGGCTTGGAAAAACAAGCGGTGTTGCTGTTCTGGGGTTGCGTAATGCCTGAGCGAAAGGACAGTGTTAAATGGCGGCCAGCGACCCAAAGCTGAAACCTTGCATGATGACTATCGAGGTCTATCCCCGATTGCTCACGAGCAAAGACAAGGCAAAAACGCCCTAAAAAATGACTTCAACTACAGATACCCGAAAAAACTATTTGTCACATGAAACTTATCCGCAACCAAATACCCATTCTCCACGACGAGGTCGATTTCAAATATTGAGACACTTAGCTGGGTACGTCCTTGCAGCGTTATTTTATTTGTCTGCATGACGCGCACCCGCGCAACCTTCCCCCCCTCGTCAATTTCCGCTTTTATAATTTTCGAATCCGTTGCAATGCTGGTTGCCTCTAAAAATAACCCTTTGACCTTTTCAAGGTACTCCTGCCGCCCCATCCTTATTTGGGTTTCCGCAAGCTCCCCCTCTGAAAAAAAGAAACCCTCCGACAAATGCATTGCATACAACTCAAGATCTCTACTTATTAATGTCAGGTCCATTGAACGATCAAAAGCCCGAATATCTGATTCCGAAATTCTGGTTATTCTTGGCGGCGAATGATCCAGACCATTACTGGAGCACCCCTGTAAAAAAACGAATGCAAGCGTAAAAAATAGCGACAATGCCTTTAACAAGAGTCCTTCCTCATGATTACGCCTGATATCAGCCTACCCAGCGGCCAGTACTTTTCGAATTTTTACATTCCTACCCACTGCTTGACGGCTTCCTGGCAATGAGTGAGAAATAAAACCCCTACCCATCCCTGATGCTTTCGTCTCGGCAAACGCCCATGCCGAGCGCAGCACCTCGGCAAGTTTCGCACGCTCACAAGGAGACTTCAATGTTGCCGGCAGGTGGCTTAGTCAGTGGCTATTCGGCCCGACTCCCAGACCTCTTTTCGTTGAGAGTTTACGGGATGTCGGTAACGGCTTCGATGAGCATGCCTATCTTTTCCGCCAGGGAAATAAGGTCCGTGTAGGCCGCTTCAGAGTTTCCTTAGCAGGTCGCGATCATCGCCGTGCTGAATGGCCACCCTCGCTGGAACCCTGTCCCCAAACAGCAGGATGGAAACTGCGGTGTCATCCTGCCGCGAGCCCCAGTAGAGGCCGTTGTATTGAACTGTGTTGCCTGGTAGGTGCTGAGGTGGATGCGGTGCATCACAGTTCCGGCCGACACTGTGATGTACGAGACATGCAGAGTGCGGTTCGGCCCTGGCGCAAGCGATTGCTTAGCCATGGGTAATGCCGGCAACCCCATCCTCGGCCGCCGCCACTACGCGAGCTGGAGCGGCGATAAGCAGGTCCTGGGGCCGTTTGCCTCCCAGGTAGCTGTTCACCGATGCAAACCAGTACGCCAGCCCCCAGCCATCTTTTTTCCCGTCGAACACTTGCAGTACCTCGGCCATGGCCGGGAGCGGGCGATAGCCTGCTTCCTTGTCCAGGCCATAGATCGGAAAGTAGTCGCTGCCGTTGTGGCGGATGGCAAAGATCCGCCCTTCCCGCTTCCACTTGTTGGGTTGCGAACTGGGATTCCTGTAGGTGAATTCGGCCAGGTTCGCAATGTCCCCCGCGGACAGCCAGTCACCGCTCTCCAATACGGCCTTCTTAGCCTTGGCCAGCATCTGGGCTTCCTTGAAGATCGCCGGCCGTATAGGCGCTTTGGGCACCAGCAGCGCAATGATCTGCTCGATAGTGGCCTGCTGGGTCTTGAGCATGGTGTCCGTGATAAGGCGAGCCGCAGCGTCCAGCGACTCGCCCAACGCAGCCAACGTTTCACCCGAAGCATGACCCACAGTGATGACCACGGCTTGCTCTGCTTTTTCAGCACACAGGCGGGCCGATAGCGTTTTCAGGTCGCCCGTCAGGGTGGACCGATTATCGACGTGTTCCGCGATCCGGCTCATGCTTGCCTCCCAAATCTGGCGATTTTGGATATCACAAATTATTGAGAATCAATCTATCCACGGCTTGCTGCAATAGCAGCCGCCGAACGGCATGGGTAAAGGGTCGGAGTGAATAAAAAATAATCACTCCACCACCATTCGTATCGGGTTAGCCGACCTCAATGATTGTGCTGCCCACCATGGCCTGTATGGCCCTCCGCGCTGGCGTAACCGCGAAGCTGGGCATAGCGGGCATTCTGCTCGGCCGTCAATATCTCGACCTGAGCCAGGTGGGCCTCGAGGTGGACCGCGCGCACCTTGGCTTGCAGCGAGCCGATCTTGCTGAGCGAGTGGTTCAGCGACTCTGGCGTCACGGCCTTGGTGGCGAACAGGTTATCGAGCTTGTGCTCCTCCTCGACCAGTGCGTGGCCCAGCGACTTGGCCTGCGATTCCATGGCGGCGAAGACAGCCTCGGTCCGGCTGCGCTGCTCGACGGTGAGAGCGAGCGGTTCGGCCAGTTCCAGTACATGGGCCGGGCCGGCAAAACCGTTGAGTTCAGCCGCCTTGGCCAGCCCCATGCCCTTGCCAGCCAGGTAAGCGCTGACGTCTTCAGGCGAAAGCGCCTTGATCTCGCGTACCTCCTGACCCGCATAGGGCGACGCCACTTGTGCAGCCGAAATGCCGATGGAAAAAGGCGCAAGGGCTACAAGGCAAACAAGGATTCGATGTTTCATATGAACCTCTCGAGGGATATTGGCTGAAACTTTTTTAAATGACACGCAACGGCTCAGTTCGTCTAAAGGGCCGGAGTAAATATCTGCCTTGGCGGGTTACGCCGCGCGACAGGTGCGGAGTGGCTTGCCAGACCGGCTTACCGCGCAGCTAACCCGCCCTTCCTACTTCATCAACATCTGTTACTTTGTCGTAACCCAGAAACTCTAGCCCCTCCGAAAATTCAACCACATAACCGGCTAGGCACCGGCACGCGACAATATATATTCAAGACCGGACTGATAAGCTGCCTGATCCATACCGCTACCACGCTTTGCAAGCAGATAGACATTATCGAATATCTTCTGAAAGCGGGTCGACAGATAATAAAAATCGTCGTCTTGCCCTACGCAAATAAGCCTTGACCAAGGCACAAGGATAGTTTTTCCACTTGGCAGGGTCAGTTTCAGGGCAGACGCCGAACACAGCGCGCTGTAACTGCCCGACAGTGCATCCAGCCTGCGTTTATTTACCCGTTCAATGGCCCGATCCACGCTATTCCCTGTTAGCACGACAGGCTTAGGGCGGTTCGCAAGAAAACCCTTAAAATAGCAGCGCCAAATAAAATAATAGAGAATCGCGCAGATTATTATTGCAATATAAGGCTCCGGCCCGTTCTTTTCCAAAAAGAAGTAAGCGAGTATTGCCGGGGCCAGCAACGGAAGCCAAAACAGGAATAAGCGCTCTACAAATGCAGACAACCAGAGGCTCGACTCTGCATTTTTGACGCTGCGCCTGAGCTCATTATTTCTAGATATGGCATCCAGTTGTTCAGCGCTAATTGAAAACAAAAGCTCCATGACCCCCCCTATTATTAACTGAACCATCAACACTCAGATCAGATTAAGCGCTTTAGCGGAAAACCCCAGACAGTGAAGCCTCCCAAATTCAATTTATACATTTATTTGTGACAAAACATTGGTCCGTAACCAAGGCCACAACCGAACTCCCAGGTTCCGCATAATCGCTACCGCTGGTGAATACCGCACCATTCTTCATGAAAAATGTGATTTTATAACCCCCATCCCTGGCATGCGACACTGGCAATCGCATTTCCGCCCCCTTATTTAACCCCGAATGCTTTACTACACCCTCAACATTTTCAACCGACACTCCAACAATATCCTGCGACGCCTGATTTTTTATATCTATGACTATCCAAGGCACTGGACTCATGGACTGACCAACTTCCAAATATACAAGCATGACAGCAGCACCAATTACACCACCCATACCTACTGCCAAAATGCACCTAGCCATTTTCATTCCAGAACCCCTTCTAGTACTTTAATAACGGCTTACTAAAAACCCAGAAGGCCGCTCACATTGAATAGCACTATAAAATGCACATTGCACTTTACCTAGCCATCCCTAATAAACCACTGGGAAAATTTTATTCACCAACACAGCCAACTGCAGCTTTGCCCCCCCGAGCAATACAGTGCCATGGGCAGAAACCAGGTGATCGAAATCCAGCTGCAGTAATTTATCGAAATCGCCTTTCAGGCTTCCGCCCTTGGGCGTCACTCGTTTCAGCCAGGGTTTGCCTATAAGCAGACCCAGTTTAAAACCCAGAAGCCTCAGCACGACTTGAGTGAATAACGTGGTGTGGCGCCAGTCTGTCAAATACTGGACGCTGTCTGTGGTGATGAGCAGCCGATGCTCTTTAAGAAGAAGTGCGGCCTCTGGAAATCTTGCAGTATCGAACAGAAAGAACTCGGAATTTTGGATCGGTGACACCCTATCCTTTTCAATCAAGGTGTCGGGCACGGGAGCTTTATAGGTTTCCTGTCCCGCCTGACACCAGAAGGTGGCGCCATAGGTATCGACATAGAAGGGATCATCCAGCCCGTGGAAATCGCCGAGCCTAATGACATGTCTGACCGAGCCAAGAGCCTCGAGTTGCGTTAACCCGATCGCACTCAACCTGACCGGATTGATCAGCGTGAGCTCGCCGTCTTGCCTGACGATCAGCATGTTCCTATTCATCCGCATTCCCGGACCTATCTTTATACTGCCATGCACAAAGAATAGGTTCTTGAACACTTCTTCTATGGGATCGTGCGGATAGGCCGGGGGATATCTGTCGCTTGTCATTACCTACCTTCCATGGATTGATGGTTCATCCTACACAAGCGCCGTTATCCAGTCTGCCTGGACCACGGATGGCGTTCAATTTCGTGCGTTCACCACCCTGACGCCATAGCGAGGTATGACGGCATCGGCCGTGACCAACTCCAACCCCTCGGCTTGAGCTTGGGCAATCAGCATTCGATCGAAGGGGTCGCGATGAATCTCTGGTAAAACACCGGCTTGCTGGGCATGGAATAACGAGATCGGCAGTTTGCTGAAGCCCTCATCCTCGACCAGCGCCTCCAGGTCATCCGGCACCTCGATCAGCCCCTTGGCTCGCTTGATGGAAATCTCCCAAATTGACGCCGCGCTCACCAGAACCTGATTGCGTGGTTCGCGAATCAGCAGGCGGGCCGTACCGCCTAACGACTCATCATCCGCCAGCCACCACAGCAGCGCATGGGTATCCAACAGCAGGCGTCTCATACCTCGCCCTCAAAGACCTCGATAATGTCGTCCGGTGTCTGCTCAAAATTTGCCGCCATGCGAATCTGCCCCTTCAAGCGCCCCGGCTGGCGCGTACGGGGTTCGGCCTGGTGCGGCAGCAAATCGAGATAGGGCTTGCCCGCCTTGGCGATCACCACACGCTCACCCTGCCAGGCACGCTCGGCCAGCTGTGAAAGCTGCGACTTGGCTTCATGCATATTGACTTGAATGATCTCGGACATATTGCTTCCTCCTTAGCTAAGTCAGGCTAATCCCCCAACAGGCCCACAGGCAAGCCTGGCAGATGTACAGCGACCGAAGCGCGGCCAAGGATACGCGGGCTTCACCTGGACATTTCCATCTTGTCTTGGCCCACCTCACGCTTTGCCATGCGCAGCGCTGGGTTTCGCCTCCCCTTCCCTAAAAAAATACGGTTCTACGCCAGCCTACGGGCTCGTCGAAGCGTTTTTCGTAGCCCGGATGCAATCCGGGGGCAGATCGCGCGCTCTGGATACTCGCCTTCGCGGGTATGACGAGTGAGGGCTTCACAGGGACTCAGGCGAGAATCGACATCAAAAAAAAAAGCCGCCCGAAGGCGGCCAAAAGGGAGATAACTCGTTTAGCCACCGCTGGCGTTCATAAAGCGCAGTACCTTGACCTCGCCGTCGCCGGAGAATTCGTGGCGCCAGGGTTTGCGTTGCAGGGCCTGTTGCACTGCGTCGAGCAGCGGCTGGTCGTCCAAGGGGTAGCGGCGCAGCAGGGCGCGCAGGTCGATGGAGTTCTCGTGGCCCAGGCACAGCAGCAAGCGGCCTTCCACCGTCAGGCGCACGCGGTTGCAGGTGGCGCAGAAGTTGTGGGAATTGGGCGAAATGAAGCCGATCCGTGTCTCAGGGTGGTCTTCCAGGAGCACGTAACGCGCCGGCCCGCCGCTGTGTTCGGTGCTGTCGAGCAGCCGATGCTGGCTGGCGATCGCCCGGCGCACCTCCTCGCTGGCGCAGAAGGATTCACCGCGGTTGCGACCCACGTCGCCCAGGGGCATTTCCTCGATAAAGCTGATGTCCAGGCGCCGGTCGATGGCGTACTGCACCAGGGCCGGCACTTCGTCGAAGTTGCGCCCCTTCATTACCACCGCATTGAGCTTGATCCGCTGAAAGCCGGCCTCCCGGGCCGCCTCGATGCCGTTCAGCACTTGGCGCAGGCTGCCGGTGCGGGTGATGCCGCGAAACTTCGCCGGGTCCAGGCTATCGAGGCTGATATTCAGGCGCTTGACCCCCGCGTCGGCCAGGGGCCGGGCCAGCTTGACCAGTTGCGAACCGTTGGTGGTCATCACCAGTTCGCGCAGCCCCGGCAACGCGGCGATCTGTTCGCACAGGCCGACTATGCCCTGGCGCACCAGCGGCTCGCCGCCGGTCAGGCGGATCTTCTTCACCCCCAGCCCGACGAACAGCGCCGCCACCCGGTACAGCTCTTCCAGGCCGAGCACCTGCTGGCGCGGCAGGAATGTCATGTCCTCGGCCATGCAGTACACGCAGCGAAAGTCGCAACGATCGGTCACCGACATGCGCAGGTAATCGATCTGCCGGCCGAAGCCATCCTGCAGGGCATTGCTCATCCCGTACTCCTGGCCTGAATAAAGTCATCGCATGCAGCTTCAAGTCTCAAGTCTCAAGCCTCAAGCCTGTAGCTGCTCTTATCTTGCAGCTGCTCTTACCGCTTGAAGCTTGCGGCTGCTCCTATTGCACCAACGGCGACTCGGCGCCCTGCAACTGGATGCCGCGGATATCCGCCGCGCCTATCAGGGTTTGCAGGTACTGGGCCACGGCCTTCTGCCACACCCCTTGTTGCAACAGCGTGCGAATCGAACCGGCGACCACCTCGTAGGGCAACGCCTGGCCTTCCAGGCGCTGATCCACTGTGACCAGGTGCCAGCCGTAGCGGCTCTCGATCGGCAGAGTCGCCAGGCCGGCGGGCAGCTTGAACAGTTGGCGCTCGAACTCCGGCACCGTCTGGCCCTTGCTGATCTGCCCCAGCGCCCCGCCCTGCACCTTGGACGAGCAGGCCGAATGGGCGGCTGCCAGCTCGGCGAACCGGCCGCCATCCTGGTGCAGCAATTCCAGCAACTGATCGGCCTTCTCCCGTGCCAGGCTGCGGGCCTCGCCATCCTCCGGCGCGCATTCGATCAGGATATGCCGCGCCGCCAGCAGGGGCGCGGTATGGAAACGCTCGGTGTTGCTCTCGTAGTAGCGCCTGCAACTGGCTTCGTCGCAAGCCGGTAAGGCCACTTCCAGCTCGATCAACTGACGGGTGATCGCCTCTTCCTCGATCTCGTCTGCCTCGGCTTGCACCGCCAACCCCAGCTCGACGCTGCGCTGGCGCAGCAGCTCACGGATCACCAAGGCCTGGGCGGCGAGAAAACTCGCCTCCTCACGGCTCTCCGCCGGGTGGTACTGCACCTCCAGGGCCATGGCCTCGGGCGCCAGGGTCACGCCGTTGACCGTGATCCGCGGCCATTCCTGCTCGCTGCTGGCGATCAGCGCAGGCGCTGACTCGGGCTCCTCGGCGCTTTCCGCTTCCGGTTCATCGGCCGAAGGCCGCGATTCGGGGGTCACTTCCTGCACCACCGGTGCATCGACCACGACTTCGACCGGCGCCTTCTGGCCGCCACAGCCGCCCTGCCCGCCATTACCACCACCGCATCCGCATCCCATAACAACCTCCAAAATCGTTGATTTAACCAAGCGTCTCGTAGGCGAAAGTCGCGACCTACTCATAAACAATGGGTAACTCATGGATCGAGCGAGCTAGAGCCAGGCAAGGCGCAAGCAGGTAAGGAGGCGGAGTTGACTCCAGTCAATGAGCACTCCGCACCTGCTTGCAACGCCCCATGGCCGACGCGCAGCCGATCCAAGCGAGCCTAGCGAACCTAACCCTTCTGCCGCACGATCTGGTAGCGCCGGCCCAGATACCAGACCGGGGCGCTGATGATGTGCACCAGGCGGGTGAAGGGGAACAGCACGAACAGGGTCAGGCCGAGGAACACGTGCAGCTTGTAGACCAGCCCGACCGGGGCTATGGCATTGGCCGCTTCGACCGGCTGCAGGGTCACCACGTTCTGTGCCCAGTTGGCCAGCATCACCATCACCGAACCGTCCATGTGCTGGGTCGAGGCGACTATGGTCAGCAGGCCGAGCACCAGCTGCGCCAGCAGCACCAACAGGATCATGATGTCGGAGAAGCTGGAGCTGGCGCGGACCCGCGGATCACCCAGGCGACGGTTGAGCAGCATCACCAGGCCGATCAGGCACAGCACGCCGAAGAAGCCGCCGGAGACCATGGCCAACAGCTGCTTGTTCTCGGTGCTGATGACATGGTGGTAGAGCGACGCTGGCATCAGCAGGCCGACGAAGTGACCGGCCAGCACGAACAGCACGCCGACGTGGAACAGGTTGCTCGCCACCCGCATGCCCTTGTTGCTGAGCATCTGGCTCGAGCCGGCCTTCCAGCTGTATTGCGACAGGTCGAAGCGCGCCCAGCTGCCGACCAGGCAGATGGCCAGGGCGATATAGGGATAAACCCCGAACATCAAGAGATTCGAGCTAGACATGACGTGCCTCCTGGGTCGGTTCAGTGGCCGACCCTTCCTGTTTGAAATCGACCCAGTGCAACGGAATGGCCGACTCTTCGCGGGCCTTGCCCGGTGCGCTGGCCATGCTCGGGCAACGGTCCTGCTGTTCGGCCTGGAGGAAGTCCACGGCCTCCTCTTCCCAGAGCTTGTCCAGGGCTTCCAGCGAGTCGTCGCGCACCTCGGCGGCGACCTGGGCACGCACCACGGCCACGGCCTCCATCGGCTCGGCGCCAGCGATCTGCAGCAAGGCGCGGAAGCAGCTGGCGTAGGCGCTTTCGCGTTCTTCCAGGCGTGCCGCCAGCAGTGCCAACAGGTGCTCGACCGCGGCCAGGCCCTCGCGGGCCTCCAGGTCGTCGCGGGTGGAGAGGAACTCCAGGTACAGCGGGATGTAATCCGGCAGTTCCTTGATGCCGATGGCGAAACCGGCTTCCTCGTACTGGGCCATCATGTCGACCATGGCCTGGCCACGGTCACGGGATTCGCCGTGTACGTGTTCGAACAGCAACAGCGACAGCGAACGGCCGCGGCCGAACAGCGCACCGTAGTGCTCCTGGCCGTCCATCAGGTCGTTGGCGCAGATCAGCTCGAGCAGCTCGAGCAGCGCGGTGCGCTGCGGCGGACTGATTTCCCGGGCGCTGGCGATGGCCTGGTCGAGCTCGTCGCGACCCGCCACCAGCTGTTCGGTCGGGTAATCCAGCAGCAGTGAAATCGCTTTCAGGATTAGCATGCTCAATCCTCCCAGAGCTGTACGGTTTTCAGGATGTCGCGGCGGTTGGCTTTCTTGCCGCCGAACATATTGGTGTCGGAGCTACCGCTGCAGCCGCTGCCGAAACTGAAGCCACAGCCGGAACGCTCGGCGAAGGCATCGCTCATGGCTTCCTCACGGTGCGCGCTGGGGATCACGAAACGGTCTTCGTAGTTGGCGATCGCCAGGTAGCTGTACATGTCCTCGACCTGGGCCACGCTCAAGCCGACTTCGGCCAGCACTTTCAGGTCCTTCACGCCTTCCACCTGTTCGGCACGCTTGTAGGCGCGCATCGCCAGCAGACGCTTGAGGGCCAGCTTGACCGGCACCACATCGCCGGCGGTCAGCAGGTTGGCCAGGTAACGCAGCGGAATGCGCAGGCTGTCGACATCCGGGATGACCCCGCTCATGCCCACGGTACCGGCGGTGGCGGCGTTCTGGATCGGCGACAGCGGCGGCACGTACCAGACCATTGGCAGGGTGCGGTATTCCGGGTGCAGCGGCAGGGCCAGCTTCCAGTCCACGGCCAGCTTGTAGACCGGCGATTTCTGCGCGGCATCGATCACCGATTGCGGCACGCCATCGGCCAGGGCCTGCTTGATCACGGCCGGGTCGTTCGGGTCGAGGAACAGGTCCAGTTGCTTCTGGTACAGGTCCTGTTCGTTCGGCGTGCTGGCCACTTCATGGATGCGGTCGGCGTCGTACAGCAGCACGCCGAGGTAGCGGATGCGGCCCACACAGGTTTCCGAGCAAACGGTCGGCATGCCGGCCTCGATGCGCGGGTAGCAGAAGATGCACTTCTCGGATTTACCGCTCTTCCAGTTGAAGTAGATCTTCTTGTACGGACAGCCGCTGATGCACATGCGCCAGCCGCGGCATTTTTCCTGGTCGATCAGGACGATGCCGTCCTCTTCGCGCTTGTAGATCGCCCCGCTCGGGCAGGCCGCCGCGCACGCCGGGTTCAGGCAGTGCTCGCACAGGCGTGGCAGGTACATCATGAAGGTATTTTCATACTCCCCGTAGATGTCGGCCTGGATGTTGTCGAAGTTCTTGTCCTTGCGCCGCTTGGCGAATTCGGTACCGAGAATCTCCTCCCAGTTCGGGCCCCACTCGATCTTCTGCATGCGCTTACCGGAGATGATCGAGCGCGGCCGGGCCACCGGCTGGTGCTCGCCCAGGGGCGCGGTGTGCAGGTGCTGGTAGTCGAAGTCGAACGGCTCGTAGTAGTCGTCTATGGTCGGCAGGTCCGGGTTGGCGAAGATGTTCGCCAGCACGCGGAACTTGCCGCCGATGCGCGGGTTGATCGAGCCATCCTTGTTGCGGATCCAGCCGCCCTTCCACTTGTCCTGGTTTTCCCATTCCTTGGGGTAGCCGATCCCGGGTTTGGTCTCGACGTTGTTGAACCAGGCGTATTCCATGCCTTCACGGCTGGTCCAGACGTTCTTGCAGGTGATCGAACAGGTATGGCAACCGATGCACTTGTCAAGGTTGAGGACCATGCCCACTTGCGAACGAATTTTCATGGCAGAGCTCCTCAAAGACCTTGCGGCAGGGGTTGTGGCAGGGCGTCGCCGTCCGAACAGTCGAGCCAGTCGACCTTGTCCATCTTGCGCACCACGACGAACTCGTCGCGGTTGCAGCCCACGGTGCCGTAGTAGTTGAAGCCATAGGCCTGCTGGGCGTAGCCACCGATCATATGGGTGGGCTTGAGCACCACGCGGGTCACCGAGTTGTGGTGGCCACCGCGGGTCTTGGTGGTTTCACTGCCCGGCACGTTCACGATGCGTTCCTGGGCGTGGTACATCATCACCATGCCGTCTTTCACCCGCTGGCTGACCACCGCGCGGGCGGTCAGGGCGCCGTTGGCGTTGAAGCACTCGACCCAGTCGTTGTCCTCGATGCCGGCGCGCTTGGCGTCGGTTTCCGAGAGCCAGACGATCGGCCCGCCACGGCTCAGGGTGAGCATGATCAGGTTGTCGGTGTAGGTACTGTGGATGCCCCATTTCTGGTGCGGGGTGATACAGTTCAGCACGATCTCGGTGTTGCCGTTGGGCCGCTTGCCCTTCACGTAGTCGATGGTGCGGGTGTTGATCGGCGGCCGGTAGCTCATCATCTGTTCGCCGAAAGCCTGCATCCAGGGGTGATCCTGGTAGAACTGCTGGCGGCCGGTGATGGTGCGCCACGGGATGTACTCGTGGACGTTGGTGTAGCCGGCGTTGTAGCTGACGTGCTCGTCTTCCAGGCCGGACCAGGTCGGGCTGGAGATGATCTTGCGCGGCTGCGCCTGGATGTCGCGGAAGCGGATCGCCTCGTGCTCCTTGGGGATCGCCAGGTGGCTGTGGTCCAGGCCGGTGAATTCCGACAGGGCCGCCCAGGCCTTGAGCGCCACGTGACCGTTGGTTTCCGGCGCCAGGCTGAGGATCACCTCGCAGGCGTCGATGGCCGACTCGATCTGCGGCCGGCCCTGGCTGACGCCCTCGGCCCGTACGCGGTGGTTCAGGTCGCCGAGGAATTTCACTTCCTCGTCGGTGTTCCAGTTGATGCCCTTGCCGCCGTTGCCGTTCTTCTCCAGCAGCGGGCCGAGGGAGCTGAACTTCTTGTAGACGTTCGGGTAGTCGCGTTCGATCACCGTCATGTTCGGGCAGTTCTTGCCCGGAATCGGCGCCACGCCGTCGGTCTTCCAGTCCGTGCCGCCGAATGGCTGGGCCAGTTCGCCCGGGCTGTCATGCAGCAGCGGCGTGGTGACCAGGTCCTGCTCGATGCCCAGGTGGCCGACCGACATTTCCGAGAAACGCTTGGCGATGCCCTTGTAGATTTCCCAGTCGGAGCGCGATTCCCAGGCCGGATCGATGGCCGCCGACAGCGGGTGGATAAAGGGGTGCATGTCGGACGTGTTCATGTCGTCCTTCTCGTACCAGGTCGCGGTCGGCAGAACGATGTCCGAGTAGACGCAGGTAGAGGACATGCGGAAGTCCAGGGTGGTGACCAGGTCGAGCTTGCCGATGGCGCCCTCGTCCACCCACTCGACGTCGTTCGGCTTGAAGCCGCCGCGCTTGCCGAGGTCTTCGTTCATCACGCCGTTCTTGGTGCCCAGCAGGTACTTGAGCATGTACTCATGGCCCTTGCCCGAAGAGCCGAGCAAGTTGGAACGCCAGATGAACATGTTGCGCGGGAAGTTCTCCGGGCTGTCCGGCTGTTCGCAGGAGAAGCGCAGGCTGCCGTTCTGCAGGGACTGGGTCACGTAGTCCACCGGCGACATGCCGGCCGCCGCGGCGTCACGGGTGATCTGCAGCGGGTTGCGGTTCAGTTGCGGGGCGCTGGGCAGCCAGCCGGCGCGTTCGGCGCGGATGTTGTAGTCCAGGGCGTGCTCGGGGAACTGCGACTTGTCGGCCAGGGGCGAGAGCACTTCGTGCATGCTCATCTTCTCGTGGCGCCACTGCGAGCTGTGGTTGTAGAAGAAGCTGGTGCCGTTCATCTGCCGCGGCGCGCGGCTCCAGTCCAGGCCGAAGGCCAGGGGCAGCCAGCCGCACTGGGGACGGAGTTTTTCCTGGCCCACGTAGTGCGCCCAACCGCCCCCGGTCTGACCGACGCAACCGCACATCATCAGCATGTTGATGAGGCCGCGGTAGTTCATGTACATGTGCTACCAGTGGTTCATCGCCGCACCGACGATGATCATGGACCGGCCCTTGGTCTTGTCGGCGTTGTCGGCGAACTCACGGGCGATCTGGATCGCCTTCTCACGGCTGACGCCGGTGATCAGTTCCTGCCAGGCCGGGGTGCCCGGGACGCTGGCGTCGTTGTAGTCCTTGGCGACGTTGCCGCCACCCAGGCCACGGTCGATGGCCAGGTTGGCCGCCGACAGGTCGAATACGGTGGCGACCTTGGCCTGGCTGCCATCGGCCAGGGTGATGGTACGCACCGGCACGCGGCGCAGTTGCACCGCTTCGCCGGCCACGTGCTGGAAGTGCTCGTGGGTCTGGCCGCCGAAGTACGGGAACGCCACCTCGGCCACTTCTTCGCCGATCAGGCTCAGTTGCAGCTTGACTTCACGGCCCGTGCCACCCTCGCGGGCTTCGATGTTCCACTTGCCCTTCTCGCCCCAGCGGTAGCCGATCGAGCCCTGCGGCGAGACCAGCTGATTGGTTTCGCTGTCCAGGGCGATGGTTTTCCACTCGGGGTTGTTTTCCTGGCCGAGGTTGTCGGCGAGGTCCGCGGCGCGCAGGAAGCGATCCGGCTGGTAGCCGTTCAGTTCAGGCGTGGCGCCGACGTGATCCTTGAGCAGCACCAGCACCGGGAAGTCAGTGTAGCGGCGCACGTAGTCGGTGAAGTAGGCGCTCGGCTTGTCCAGGTGGAATTCTTTGAAGATCACATGGTTGAAGGCCTGGGCCAGGGCCGCGTCGGTGCCCTGCTTGGGGTTCAGCCAGAGGTCGGTCAGCTTGGCTACCTCGGAGTAATCCGGGGTGATGGACACGGTCTTGGTGCCCTTGTAACGCACCTCGGTGAAGAAGTGCGCGTCCGGGGTGCGCGTCTGCGGCACGTTCGAGCCCCAGGCGATGATGTAGTTGGAGTTGTACCAGTCGGCCGATTCCGGCACGTCGGTCTGCTCGCCCCATACCTGCGGCGAGGACGGCGGCAGGTCGCAGTACCAGTCGTAGAAGGACAGGCAGACGCCACCGATCAGCGACAGGTAACGGCTGCCCGCGGCGTAGCTGACCATCGACATGGCCGGGATGGGCGAGAAGCCGACCACCCGATCCGGGCCGTGTTCCTTGACGGTGTAGACGTTGGCTGCGGCGATGATCTCGTTGACTTCGTCCCAGTTGGAACGGATGAAACCGCCCATGCCGCGCTTGCTCTTGTAGCTCTGCGCCTTGACCGGATCGGAAACGATGCTGGCCCAAGCTTCCACCGGCGCCAGGGTCAGGCGGGCTTCACGCCAGAGTTTCAGCAGCGGCTTGCGCACCTTGGGGTACTTCAGGCGGTTGGCGCTGTAGATGTACCAGCTGTAGCTGGCGCCACGCGGACAGCCGCGCGGTTCGTGGTTGGGCAGGTCGTTGCGGGTGCGCGGGTAGTCGGTCTGCTGGGTTTCCCAGGTGATCAACCCGTTCTTCACATAGATCTTCCAGGAACAGGAACCGGTGCAGTTCACCCCGTGGGTGGAGCGCACGATCTTGTCGTACTGCCAGCGTGAACGGTAGACGTTCTCCCAGTCGCGGGATTCCTGGCGGGTCTCGCCATGGCCGTCGGCGAATTCACCCTGTTTGCGGGTGAAGAAACGCAGTTGATCGAGCAGGTGACTCATGATGCTTTCCTCTCAGGCTTGCAGCGGGATCTGTGCCCCGCACACGCAATGATTCGATTCGTACAGCGGCGTCTTCCTCATGCCCTTCTCCCTCAGGGAGAAGGGCATGCGGGATCGCTAGCAGGGAATGGCCGCGCCCTTGCGCGAGTACCACCACCAGGTCACCAGGATGCAGCTCAGGTAGTAACCAACGAAGACGTACAGGGCCATGGCCGGTCCACCGGTCAGGGCGATGGAAGAGCCGAAGGCCTTGGGTATGAAGAAGGCCCCGAAGGCGCCGATGGCCGAGCTGAAGCCGAGCACCGCGGCGGATTCCTTGCCGGCATCCTTCTGCGCCTGTTCGCGCTGGGCGGCGCTTTTGCCGCTGCTGGCCCGGGTGTGCAGGGTGCGGAAGATCACCGGGATCATGCGGAAGGTGGAACCGTTGCCCACACCGGTGGTGATGAACAGCAACATGAACATGGCCAGGAAGCCGTAGAAGTTGCCTTCGCTGCCCGCCTGGGGCAGGAAGTGCAGCACGCCGAACACGGCCGCGATCATCATCACGAAGTTCCACAGGGTCACCCGTGCACCGCCCATCTTGTCGGCCAGCCAGCCGCCCAGCGGACGCACCAGGGCACCGACCAGCGGGCCGAGGAAGGCGAATTTCAGCGCCGAGACGTCCGGGAAGGAGGTCTTGATCAGCAGCGGGAAGGCCGCGGCGAAACCGATGAAGGAACCGAAGGTGGCCAGGTACAGCCAGCACATCAACCAGTTGTGCTTGCGCTTGAAGATCACCGCCTGCTCGCTGAACGAGGCCTTGGCGTCGGCCAGGTCATTCATGCCGAACCAGGCGGCCACGGTCACCAGCAGAATGAAGGGCACCCAGATGAAACCGGCGTTCTGCAGCCAGAGCTGCCCGCCATCGGCCAGTTCCTGGGGTTGACCACCAGCGGCGCCGAACAGGCCCAGGCCGATCACCAGGGGCACGCTGAACTGCATCACCGAAACGCCGAGGTTGCCCAGGCCGGCGTTCAGGCCCAGGGCCGTGCCCTGCTGCGCCTTGGGATAGAAGAAGCTGATATTGGACATGCTCGAGGCGAAGTTGCCGCCGCCGAAGCCGCACAGCAGCGCGATGATCACGAAGATGCTGTAGGGCGTGCTCAGGTCCTGCACGGCGAAGCCCATCCAGAGCGACGGCAACAGCAGCGAGGCCGTGCTCAGCGCCGTCCAGCGCCGGCCGCCGAAGATCGGCACCATGAAGGAGTAGAAGATCCGCAGCGTGGCGCCGGACAAGCCGGGCAAGGCTGCCAGCCAGAACAGCTGGTCGGTGGTGAAGCTGAAGCCGATGGCGTTCAGGCGCACGATCACCGTGCTCCAGACCATCCACACGGCGAAGGCCAGCAGCAGGGCGGGAATCGAGATCCACAGGTTGCGCGTGGCGGTTTTCTTGCCGCTGGCGCCCCAGAAACTCGGGTCTTCGGGGCGCCAGTCATGGATGACCGGGCCTTTATCGGGCTGTTGCAGGACGGACATGGTCACTCTCCTTTGGAAATGCTGGAAACCGCGGCTGGGGACGGCTGGGCCGACGCGCCGAGCAAGGGGGTCTTGCGAACTTCGCTGAAATACATCCAGATCAGGGAGACCCAGACCACGCCGTACATCAGCATGAAACAGGAGGAGCGCACGCCGGTCAGGTCGACCAGGGCGCCGAACAGGATCGGCAGCACGAAGCCCCCCAGGCCGCCGGCCAGGCCGACGATGCCGGAGATGGCGCCCATGTTCTTGGGGTAGTCATCGGAGATGTACTTGAACACCGAGGCCTTGCCGAAGGCGAAGGCGATGCCGACGACAAACAGCAGCGCGGTGAAAGCCCAGGCGTTGAGGCCGATGCTGAAGGTCTGCGGGCCGGTCACCGTCTGGATGGTCAGTTCGGTCTGCGGGTAGGACAGCAGGAACAGGCAGATCCAGCTCACCCACATCACCCACCAAGTCACGCTCTGGGCGCCCCAGCGATCCGACATCCAGCCGCCCACGGCGCGCAGCACCCCGCCCGGCAGGGAGAAGCAGGCGGCCAGCAAGGCGGCGGTCTGCAGGTTGAAGCCGTACTCCTGGACGTAGTATTTGGTCATCCACAGGGCCAGGGCCACATAGCCGCCGAAGACGATCGAGTAGTACTGGCAGTAGCGCAGCACCTTGGGGTCCTTGAGGGCGCGCAACTGATCGGCCAGGGACACCGAACTCGACACCCGGTGGGCCTTGTTCTCGGAGGTGAAGAACCAGAACAGCAGCGCG
>DATDTH010000801.1:0-4006 GCA_035290985.1 Pseudomonas sp.
CGGGGTGCCGACGCGGCTGGGCCTGGACCACTTGCTGGCCAGCGCGGCGATTCCGCTGATCTTCGCGCCGGTGAAGGTCAACCGCGAATACTTCGGCGACGGCGCGCTGCGCCAGTCGGCGCCCATCAGCCCAGCCTTGCACCTGGGCGCCACCCGGGTGCTGGTGGTCGGCGTCAGCGGCAACCTCCAGGGGCAGGACGCCAATGCGGTCGTCGCCCGTCCGCAGACTGGGCGACCGCCGAGCCTGGCGCAGATCAGCGGGCATATGCTCAACAGCACCTTTATCGACAGCCTGGAAGGCGACATCGAGTTGCTCGAACGGCTCAACCATATGAGTCGCCTGGTGCCCTCCGGGTCGCATCCCCGTGGCCTGGGTCTCAAGCCGGTGGAGGTGCTGGTGATAGCGCCGAGCCAGCCGCTGGACCTGATCGCGGCCCGCCATCGCCACGAGTTGCCCAAGCCGCTGCGCATGTTCCTGCGCGGTCCCGGTGCGACCAAGACCAGCGGCGCCGCGGTGCTCAGCTACCTGCTGTTCGAGCCCGGCTATTGCAATGAGCTGATCGAGTTGGGTTACCAGGATGCGATGGCGCAGAAGGAGGCCTTGATCCGCTTTCTCGGTCTGGGGGCGCAGCCCGCGGGCAGCCTGACCACCCCGGTGTCGACGGGCGATAGCGCCGCCGGCTGAAGGCCGCGGTGCACTCGGAGCGCTTTCGTCACCCGCCACGGCGCGGCGGTGTTCTGAAGAAAACCGCGGGGCATGACGGGGTCGCAGCGGCCCCGTCAATTCATCCCCTGTTTCGCAGCGCCTCAGTCGGCGATCTGCAGCTTGCGGGCTTCGGTGTAGACGTAGCGGATCTTGTCGTATTCGAACGGCGAGTTCAGCTGACCATAGCGAAAATCGGTGCTGGCGCGCTGGTCCACCACTTTCAATACCGTGACTTCCGGGTGCCGGTTGCTGAACTCGGGGACGTTGAGGAAATTGACCTGGCTTTCCAGGCTGAAGTCCGCCACCAGGCCGCCGGTGTCGCGCAGGTTCGAGGGGCCGAGCAGCGGTAGCATCAGGTAGGGGCCTTCGTGTACGCCGTAAAAGCCCAGGGTCTGGCCGAAGTCTTCACGCTGCTTGATCAGGCCGAAACGGCTCGCCGGGTCCCAGAGGCCGACCACCCCGACTGTGGTGTTGACCAGCAGGCGGCCGGTGTTGTTCAGCGCGCGATGGCCCTTGAGCTGCAGCAGGCTGTTGACCAGGCTGGGGATCTCGCCCAGGTTGCTGAAGAAATTGCTCACGCCACTGCGCACCAGACGCGGCGTAACGTACTGGTAGCCGTGCACCACGGGCAGGAAGACCCACTCGTCGAAGCGGTAGTTGAAGTGGTAGACCCGACGGTTCCATGACTCCAGGGGATCGTAGACGTTCAGGGCGTTAAGGGTGGAACGCTCGAATTCGCGCTGGTCCAGGCCCGGATTGAAGGTCAGGCGGTTGAGGGGCCTGGTGAACCCGTCCGCATCGACCGGGTCTTCGGCATGGGCCAGGGTCAGGCTGAACAGCAGGGCGAATGGAAGGAAATTCTTAACCACGGAAGAACTCCAGCATGGCGTCGCTGTTGACGCGGTAATTGAGGTTGCCGCAATGCCCGCCGCGGGGGTAGAGGGTCAGGCGGTCGCCCAGGGTCTTGCGCAGGAAGCCGAGATCGCCGGGACCGAGGATGACATCGTCGGCGTTGTGCATGATGGCGATCTTGTCGCTGGTCTTGAGGTAGTCCTCCAGGGCATAGAGGCTGATCTGGTCGACCATCTGCAACAGGCTGCCGCCGCCGGTGCGGGCGCGCCACATGGGCAACAGTTGCTCGGTGATGTAGCACTCGAAGTCGCACTGCAGGGCGCGCTTGAAGAAACGCGTCATGCTGGTGCCCTCGCTGATCGGATAGCCGGCGGGCGTGATCAGGCCACGGTGGTTGATCAGGTCGGAGGTGAAGGCGATATCCGCCGAGGAAAAGCGAAACGATGCGCCGATCAGCATGGCCATCTGTTCGTTCGACAGGCGCTGCCTGGACTCCTGGAAGTCCATGAGCAGGGCGTCGTTGATATCGACGTAACCTTTCTGCTGGAAGTAGCGGGTCAGCTTGCCCAGCACCAGCTCATAGAAGGTGGTGCTATTGCTGATGCCCTTGACCTCGGTTTGCACCAGGCGGTCGAGGTTGCTGACTGAGGTGTAGAGGTTGACCGGAGGGTTGAGCATCAGTACGCGCTTGAAGTTGAAGCTACGCCGGGTTTCGTCCAGGTGACTGACGAAGGCCGCATGCAGGGCGCCCAGGCTGTAACCGGTCAGGTGGTACTCGGTGACCTGCAGTTTCGGGTGCTGGGCCCGCACGGCCTGCATGGCCCGGTACAGGTCGTCGGCGTCCTCGCTGGAAAACCCCGGTGTGGCATAACGCGAAGCCGCCGCCATGAAGTCGTAGCTGCTCGGCGAAGACAGTTGCACCACATGGTAGCCGGCACCATAGAACAGGCGCTTGAGGTATTCGGCGATGCTGCTGGAGTAGTGCGCGCCGGTGCCGGCAATGATGAAGATCAGCGGGGCCGGTCCCTTCTGTTCGGCCAGGCGGTAACGCATTTTGGTCACCGGCCAGAAATTCTCGGGCAGCTCGAACTCCCGTTCGGGGCGTAGCTTGACCGCGTAATCGGCCTGGTCGATATCCTCGATCAGTGGCAGTTCGGGGCGCAGCTCCAGCGGCGTGGTGGCGATGGTCGCCTCGAACGGGTTGTCCAGCGGGAAGCCGTAGCTCGCCGCGTCGATGTCCTTGGCCTGCAGTGACAGGCTGAGCAGCAAGCCGGCAACCAGGCCGGCAAGATGGGGAATACAGGGCATTGCAAAGTCCCTTTATAAGACGCGTGCGAAGTGGGAAGCCGGACTATGACACGCATAACTCGGCTAAGTGCCACTAGATAATGGGTTTCCTATGGTTTCGCCTCGTGTGCACGGCTTTTCCCGACCGGACGGTGACCCGGAAAGGCCGATTGGACCTTGCATACCGCGCATGGGCGATTATGCTGAGCGCCGTTTTCGCCTACCGGAGAGTCGCATGCCGCGTCGTCTGTCTTTGTTATTGCTGCTGGTGCTGTTGCCGCTGTGGCTTGCCGCCAGTTATGGCCTGCGTTACGGGCTGATGGAAGACAGCCAGTGGGTGGCGGCCTGCGTCGGCGACGCCGCGCGCTGGGAGTGCCAGCTGCGTTCCGGGCTCGGCCTGCTGATCCACTTTCGCATCCTGGCCTGGGCCGGGCTGATCGCGGCAGGGGTCGCGTTCTGGCTGCCGGGGCGGGCCGGCTGGGGGCTGGCGGTGCTGGCGTTGGCGTTCACCGTGCCGGCCGTGGTGCTCTACAGCGCCAGTCTCGGGGTGTTCGCCCTGGTCATCGCCGCGCTGCGCCTGGTGCGGGCGCCAGCCCCAGCGCACTAAGGCCAGACCGTAGGTCGGGTTAGCGAAGCGTAACCCGATAGCGATGCTGTCGGGTTGGTAATACGTAACCCGACCTACGGAAATCACTTCGGCGGTGCAGTCGTAGGGCGGGTGGGGCCGCCTAGGTGAAACCCGCGTATTGAACCGATGGTGCACGCGATGCAAGGGTGCCCCATCGGGGACAAAAAAGGGATGCCCGCGGGCATCCCTTTTTCGTTGCGCCGGGGATCAGTGGTTCGGCAGGCGCAGGCTGCGCCACAGGGCCGCCACCAGCAAGGCGCTGACCAGGGCCCAGCCGATGGCTTGCAGGTTGCCCAGGGTTTCCTGGTACAGCTGCGGGGCGATGCCGGCGCCGATGATAAAGGTCAGCAGGGCGATTTCCCGGCGCGGGCCGCGCACCGGTCGGCACAGGTAGACCAGGGCCGGCAGCAGCAGGGTGGCGCTGGGGAAACTGCGGTAGCGGGCATCGAAGACCAGGCCGAGCATCGACACCGCGCCGACGAAGCCTGCAGCCGCCAGCCACCAGCCGCCACGGGCCTGCAGCCAGGCGAACA
>DATDTH010000802.1:0-20621 GCA_035290985.1 Pseudomonas sp.
TAGGCCCGCAGGGACCCGCCGTGGGTCGGCAACTCCTCGACATCGAAGAGTTCCAGGCCATTGCGCCGGCAGAGCCCCTGCACCGCCGTCAGCGACAGGTACGAATAATGCTCGTGGTAGAGGGTGTCGAACTGCCGCTCGGCCATCAGCCGCAGCAGGTGGGGAAATTCGAAGGTGGCCACCCCGTCCGGCTTGAGCAGGGTGGCGAAGCCCTTGAGGAAGTCGTTGATGTCCGGCACGTGGGCCAGCACGTTGTTCGCCACCATCAGATCGGCCGACCAACCCTCGCCCGCCAGGTCCCGGGCCGTGCGTTCGCCGAAGAACAGCTCGCGGATCTCCAGACCCTTCTCCCGCGCCGCGCGGGCGGTGCTGGCGGTGGGTTCGACCCCCAGGCAGGGGATGCCACGCCGGGCCAGGTATTGCAGCAGGTAACCGTCGTTGGCGGCGATTTCCACCACCCGGCTCTGTGTCCCGAGCGCGAAGCGCTCGCTCATCTGCGCCACATAGCGCTCGGCATGGGCCAACCAGGAGGTCGAGTAGGAGCTGAAGTAGGCGTAGTCGGCATCGAACAGGCTGTCCGCCGCCCGGTAGTCCTCGGTCTGCACCAGCCAGCAGTGCTGGCAGACCATGACCTTGAGCGGCACCCACTGCTCGGCCTGATCGAGCTGATCGGGGCGCAGGTAGGCGTTGGAGGGCGGGGCCGTACCCAGATCGATCAAGGGCAGGGACAGCGGCGTGGCACAACCGCGACAGTTCATAAGCTCACTCCCTCAAAGTGCTCATTCAACCAGGGATGGCCGGCATCCCTCGGCGAGCGATGCTCGATCGGCAAGGGCCAGTCGATGGCCAGGCGCGGGTCGTCCACCGCCAACCCGCCCTCATGGCCGGGCACGTAGTCGGCGCTGTGCAGGTAGAGCAATTCGGCATCCGTGCTCAGCGCCTGGAAACCGTGGGCGAAGCCCTGGGGCAACAGCAGGCTGCGGCCGTCGCCGGCTTCCAGGCGCTCGGCGTGCCACTGCAGAAAGGTCGGCGAACCGCGGCGGATATCCACCGCCACATCCCAGACCGCACCACGCAGACAGCTGATCAACTTGGCCTCGGCATGGGGCGGCCGCTGGTAATGCAGACCACGTACCGTGCCGGCCAGGGCCGTACACGAATGGTTGATCTGGCGGACATGGAAAGGCTGGCCGAAGGCCGCCAAAGCACCCTCGCAGAACAGCCGGGCGAAACGCCCACGCCCATCCTCATGCACCCGGTGCTGCAGGCAGAACAGGCCGGGCAGTGGCAGCTCGATCAAGCGCAGCTCGCTCATGCCGCACGCCCGTAATCGGCCAGCTGGGCCAGGGTTAATGCGCCCATGTCTTCGCCGCGCCGCCACGCCAGGTGCCAGTCGAGGGTCCGCGCCAGGCACTCGTCCAGGGACCAGCGCGGCTGCCAGCCGAGCAACTGGCGGGCCCGGCTGCTGTCCAGGCGCAGCAGGCCGGCTTCATGCAATTCGCTCGGTTCGATGCGCAGCCCCGGCGCAGCCGGCCAGCGGGCCGCCAGGCGTTCGACCACCGCGCCGACGCTGCACATGTCGGCCTCGGCCGGGCCGAAGTTCCAGGGCCCGCCCAGGGCCGGCCCCTGTTGATACAGCCCCTGGGCCAGTTGCAGGTAACCGGCCAGCGGTTCCAGGGCATGCTGCCAGGGGCGCACCGCCTGGGGGTAGCGCAGGGTCACCGGCTCGCCCCGCGACCAGGCCGCCAAGACATCGGGAATCAGGCGGTCGGCGGCGAAGTCTCCGCCGCCCAGCACATTGCCGGCCCGCGCCGTGGCCAGGGCCAGCCCGTGCTCGGCATGGGTCGCGACCGGAAAATAGGACGCCCCATAGGACTGGGCCAGCAATTCGCAGCAGGCCTTGCTGCTGCTGTAGGGATCATGGCCGCCCAGGGATTCGCTCTCGCGGTAAGGCCAGAGCCATTCCTGGTTGGCATAGACCTTGTCGGTGGTCACCAGCACGCAGGCGCGCACGCCGCCGACCTGGCGAATCGCCTCGAGCAGGTGCAGGCTGCCCATCAGGTTACTGCCATAGGTGCCGACCGGGTCGCGATAGCCCTCGCGCACCAGCGGCTGGGCGGCCAGGTGCAGGACGATCTCCGGCCGCACCTCGGCCACCAGTGCCTGCAAGGCCGGCAGGTCGCGCAGGTCGCCCAGGCGGCTGTCGAGTCCCTCGCCCACCCGCGCCAGGTCGAACAAACAGGGCTCGGTGTTCGGCGCCAGGGCGAAGCCTGTCACCTGGGCGCCCCAACTGCGCAGCCAGAGCGCCAGCCAGCTGCCCTTGAAACCGGTATGGCCGGTCAGCAGCACGCGCTTGCCCTGCCAGAACAGGGGATCTAGGACCACTGCTTCCACGGCGCCTCCCCAGTCAGCCACAGCTGCTCTAGGTAATTCTTGTCCCGCAGGGTGTCCATCGGGTGCCAGAAGCCCTGGTGCTGAAAGGCATGCAACTGGCCTTCTGCGGCCAGGGTGGTCAAGGGCTCGGCTTCCCAGGACGTGGCATCGCTGTCGATATAGGGCAGCACCTTGGGCGACAGTACGAAGAAGCCGCCATTGATCCAACCGCCGTCGCCGCGGGGTTTTTCGGTGAAGCCGCGCACCGCATCGCCATCGCGTTCCAGGGCGCCATAGCGGCCCGGCGGCTGCACGGCGGTGACAGTCGCCAGCTTGCCGTGGGCCTTGTGGAAGTCCACCAGGGCGCCGATATCCAGGTCGGAGACGCCGTCACCGTAGGTGAAACAGAAGGCCTCCTCGCTGTCCAGGTAGCGCCCGGCCCGCTTCAAGCGGCCGCCGGTCATGGTCTCCTCGCCGGTCTCGACCAGGGTCACGCGCCAGGGCTCGCTGTAGTTCTGGTGCACTTCCATGCGGTTGTTCTGCATGTCGAAGGTGACGTCTGAGGTGTGCAGGAAGTAGTTGGCGAAGAAGTCCTTGATCGCATAGCCCTTGTAGCCCAGGCAGATCACGAAGTCCTGGATCCCGTGGGCCGAGTACTGCTTCATGATGTGCCAGAGGATCGGCTTGCCGCCGATCTCGATCATCGGCTTGGGTTTGAGGTGCGACTCCTCGCTGATCCGCGTTCCCAGGCCACCGGCCAGAATCACCGCTTTCATGGTTGCTCCCCTTGTGCGCAATAACGCTGCCACATCTGTCGGTAGGTCTCTTCCATGCGCCGGGCAAAGCCGGCGCCATCGCACAGGTCCGAGGCGGCCATGGCCTCGCGCAGCCCCGCGCGCAGGCGCGCCAGGCCCTCGACATCGGCCGCCAGGGCCACCAGTTTGTCGAGGTATTGCGCCTCGGTGTCGGCAATCCACTCCGTGCGTCCCAGGCCGCGCAGTATCAGTGAGCCGACCCGGCCCATGGACGGTCGATCGCGCAGGGTGACATAGGGCAGGCCCATCCACAGGCTCTCATAGAGCGTGGTGCAGGAGTTATGCGGAAAGCAATCCAGGGCGATGTCCATGGCCGACAGCGCATCCCAGACCGGCGAGGTATAACCCAGGTGCAGCCGTTCGGGCGCGATGCCCTGCTCGGCGAATTTCGCCAGGTAATGTTCGCGCAGGCTCTGGTCGTCGAACGAACCGCTGTCGAGTATCAGGTGCGAGCCCGGTACGCGCTTGAGCAGTTCCGACCAGACGCGGATCACCCGGTGATTCAGGCGGATCGGCCGGGTCAGGCTGCCAAAGGTGATGTAGCCATTCTGCAGGGCCGGCAGCGGCCCGGCCTCGGGCATCGTGGGGTTCGGCAGGTAGGCGATGGCCGGCCCGGGCATGCGCCACAGTTGCTCGGCGAATGACGATTCGCAGCCCGGGGGCAGCATCTCCTCGTCGGCCAGGAAGTAATCCACCGCCTTGAGTCCGGTGCCGAAGGCGAAGCCCATCCACCAACTGACCTGCACCGGTGCCGGCTTGAGGGCGAAAATGCCCAGGCCGTTGTTGGCGGTATGCCCAGCCAGGTCGATCAGCACATCGATCTGGTCGGCGCGTATCTGTTCGGCGACCGCCTGGTTGCTCAGTCCCACGCAGTGCCGCCAGTGATCGGCGTAACCAAGGAAACGCTCGGTGACCTGATCCTCCCGACGCACCAGCGAATAGGCGAAGACTTCCACCTGGGCATGGTCGTGCTGGCTCAGCAAGGGCTCGATGAAGTGCGCGCAGACATGGTGGCGAAAGTCCGGCGAGACATAGCCGATCCGCAGCCGCCGGTTCGTCGTGCGCGGGTTGGCATAGTCGAAATACTGTCGCGCGGGAAAATACTTGGCAATGACCTCGCGGTAGGCGGCGAACACCTGCTCGCCGCTCCAGTCGGCATGGTAGTTGGCGAAGAACAGGGTATTGGTGCGCGCCTGAGGCGCATCCAGCACGCTGCTCAACAATTCGATGGCGTGGTCCAGATGGCCGAAATTGGACTCGACCCCGGACAGGTTGATCCTCACCGGCTGGTAGTCGGGGTCGATCTCGATCACCCGCAGGTAGGCGTCGCGCGCCTCCTCGAGGCGTTTCGCCGCACTGAGGATGTTGCCGAGGTTGTTCCACAGGTTCGGTTCGCGGGCATTCAGGCCCAGGCCCACGCGCATGACCCTTTCCGCCTCGTCCAGCAACTGGGCATCGAGGTAGGTGTTGGCCAGGTTGTTCCAGGCCTCCGCCTGATCCGGCGTGATGGCCAGGGCGCGCATAAAGCAGCCCTCCGCCTCATGCTGGCGGCCGACTCCGTGATAGACCGCGCCCAGCATGTTCCAGCCTTGCTGATAGTCGGGCTTTAACTGCAGACCCCGCAGCAGGCAACCCAAGGCGCTTTGCGGGTCCTGCCGGTTCTGGTGCCAGAGGCCCAGCCAGCAGAGCGCTTCATGATGCTCCGGCGCCAGCAGCAGCGCCTGCTCCAGGGCCTGGCGGGCCTCGTCGTCGTCGCCCCGGACCAGCATCGCGGCCATGCCGCGCTGAAACCAGGCCGCCGGATTCCGCGGGCAGCGCTCGGTCCACTCGCGCATCGCCTGGCCGGCATCCACGTGACGCTGGGCCTTGCTCAGGAAGTTGAACAGCCGTTGCCAGCCCAGGTCGCACTCGGGATTGCTGGCCAGCAGGGCGTGCAGTTCGCCTTCCGCCTCACTCACCCGGCCCTCGCGGGCATGGCAGGCAATCAGCACCAGCCGCGCGCGCCACTGGCTCGCGTCACGGGCCAGGACACTGCTGGCCATGGCCTTGGCGCTGGCCAGGTCATGGTCCAGTTCCACATCGGCCAATGCCGCCAGGAGTTCGAGATCATCCGGCCAGGCCAGTCGAGCCGCCTTGAGCAGCCCATAGGAGTGACCCCGCTGGCCGCTGTAATAACGGGCCAGGCCCTCGGCGCGGCTCACCGCGGCGGATGGCGCCTCGACCTCCCGGGCCAGGGCGACGACCTGGGACCAGTCCGCGGCGGCGAAGGCCTGGAGCACCCGTTGCTGAAGCAACTGCTGGGTGCTGGTGGCCAGGCAGCATTTCTTGTATTTCAAACCGCTGCCGCAGGGACAGGGGTCGTTGCGTCCCGGCTGCACGCTGGGCAGTTGTTCCAGCACCTCCAGGCGCGCCTGCAGGCTGGCGATCAGCTGCAGGGCATGGCTGGCTTCGTCATGCCCGGGCTGCAACTCCAGTACCTGGCGGAAGGCGGCCGCGGCCGCGGGCCAGTTCTGCAGCTGCATGTGAGCCTTCGCCAGTTTCAGGGCGAAATCGGCATTTTCCGGCGCCAGCTCCATCAGCCGCTCGAAGCCACGCACGGCTCCCGCGCTGTCATGGCTGGCCAGCGCCGCCTCGCCCAGCAGTTGCAGGGCTTCCTGATCATCGGGCAGTTGTTGAAGTATGCGATTGCAGCTGTTGCGGGTACGGGTGTAGTCCCCCTCGTCGAACCCCAGGCGGGCCTGGCCTCGAAAGAACTCCACCAACCACGCGGTATCGACTGTCATACCTGATCCCGTCAATTTTCCAACATCGTTCCAGCACGTTAGCAAGTAACACGCCAGACGAGCAGAAAATTCAACGCAACTGGTTGAACAGATTGAGCCCGGCGATCTTCACGTAACTCTGCTGCGCCGCCTCCAGCACTATGGTCTGGAAGGACAGCCGCGACAGGGCCTCGGCATAATCGAGTTCGCGCAGATCGGCCTGGATCGACTTGTTGACCAGGGTCACGTCCTCGTTGTCGATCTCGGTGGTGTCGATCAGGTTCAGCCGCGCGCCGATTTCCGTTTGCACCTCCAGCACCTGGCCGAGGCCGTTGTCCATATTGGTCAGGGCGATGTTCACCTCGTCGCGAATCGCCAGGTTGCCCACCGGCGAGGTGGGCGAGGACTCCAGCGCCTGGCGCAGGCGCGAGATGGTGTTGAGGATGCTGCGCTGTTCCTGGAATTGCGGCTGCAGGTTGAACTCGTCGCCACCGGCGAGGGCCGCCGGCCCCGACAGGCTGAACTGGGCCCCGTACAGGGTGAAGGTGGCCGGATAGGGACCGGCCACGGTGCCGGTGGAGATCGGCGTGCTGCCGGCACCCACCGGTTGCGAGTAGACCTCGTAGTTGGTGTCGTCGGTAAAGCGCAGCAGCACACCGGAAGTGGGAAACTGGGCATCGAAGACCGGCTGGTTGACGATGCCGCCACTGGCGATCAGCGCCCCGGAGTTGTTGGTCGAGCCGCGGGTGACGGCAAAGTCCGTCGGCGCCGCCTGCAGGGTGAAACTGTGGGTCCCGGTGCCGGGCGCGCCAGCCGTGGCGGTATCGGCCAGCAGGTTGTCCAGATCCTGGGGGTTATCGCCGGCCTTGAGCACCACGTCCAGCTGAAAGCGCATGCCGCGGAAATTGATCACGTTGCCACCGCTGGCCAGCGGGTCGATCTTGCCGCCCCCGGGAATCTCCGAGGTCACGTCGGCACCGGCGCTGTCATAGATGCGAAACTCCTCGCCGCTGACGAAGGCCATCGAATAGGGCTCGCCGGGACGGAAGTCCGCATTGAAGGCCTGAGTGTCCTGCACCAGCCCCGGCGACATGAAGACCCGCTGATCGGCCGCCGGCACCGGCGCCAGGCTGGTGGTCGGGAAAGGCGGCGTGGGCAGGACCGCCGCGGCGACACCCGCCTGCTGCTGCACCCGGTTGGCGTTGCTGACGTTCTCGAACAGCCGATTGCCGTTGTCGTTGATCGCCACGCTGCTGGAACTGGCCACCTGCAGGCTGCGCTGACCCTCGTCGCCCTGGTAGGAGTAGCTGCCATCCGGGTTGCGGGTAAAGGGTTCGGTCTTGCCGAGAAAGCCGCTGAACAGGTATTCGCCGCGGGCGTTGCGGCTGTTCATCAGGTTCAGCAGTTCGCCCTCGCGCTCGCCCAGTTCCTTGGCGATGGACTTGCGGTCGTCACCGGACAGGGCGCCACCACCGGCCTGCACGGTCAGTTCGCGGACCCGCTGCAGCACATTGACCACCGAATTGAGGGTGGTCTCCTCCTGGGTCAGGCTGTTCTTGGCCGCGGTCAGGTTTTCGCTGTACTGCTTGAGCTGCGCCTGCTGCTGGTCCAGTTGCAGCAGGCGCACCGAGGCCACCGGATCATCGGCCGGGGTCAGGATGCGGTTGCCGCTGCTGATCTGCTCCTGGGTGCGGATGGCATTGGAATAGTTGCGCCCAATGCCGCTGACACCGTTGTTGAACGCCTGGATGGAGGAAATGCGCATGACCATAACGTGGACCTCAGTACGGGTGGGGCTTGAGCAGGCGATTGAAAAACTACTGCATTACCTTTTTTTCAACAGCCTGTGGGCTCCGCACCCGGGTTCGCTCCCCCGAGGGAGCGGCAATCATCACAGGGAACTGATCAGGGTATCGAACAGGGTACGCGCAACTTGAATGATCTGCGCCGATGCCTGGTAGTACTGTTCGAACTGGATCAACTTGGCCGCCTCTTCATCGAGGTTGACCGCCGATATCGAGTCGCGGTTATCCGTCGCCTGCTTGAGGATGGCGCCGGTCGCCTCGCCGTCGACCCGGGCCTGGCTGGTCAGGGTGCCGACCCGCTCCACCAGGTCGCCATAGGCGTCGGAAAAGCTCGCCCCGGTGGTGGTCGGCGAAAGCGGATCGACCCCCACCGTGGCCTTGGACTGCAGGTTGACCAGTTTCAGGGCATTGCGGTTATCGGACACGCCACTGGTGTTGAACGAGACTGTGAAATTGTCGCCGGTGCTCGGCCGCCCACTGATGCTCACCTCGAAATCGAAACTGCTGGGCACCGCCGGCGGTCCGGCCGAGGCCGGCACGTTCAGGGTCAGCTTGTTGTTCTGCCCCGGCACTATCACCGCATAGGGCGGTGCCGGCGGCAAGCCGGTGGCGATGTCGTTGCCGTTGACGTCCACCACGCTGTATTCACTGGTGCTGGCGAAGACGATGCGCATGGGCGGCGCATTGCGCAGGCTGGTTTCCATATTCGCCTGGGCCAGCGGATCGTAGATGTCGATCTGGGTCACCAGGCTCGGCTGGCTCATGGTCCCGGTGCCGATATTGGCCGGACTGGCCTGGCCCTTGAGCGGCGAGGCGAAAGCCAGTTCATCGGCCTTCTGCAGGTCGGCGCGCATGTTGCTGCCGGCATTGCGCGTCGGCATCACCAGGAAACGGTCACCGGCGGCGAAAGTGCCGCTGGCCACCGCCACGGAAAAACCATCGACTTCCGGTGCCGGCACGGTGGCGGTGTTGAACGGACCGAAGCTGGTGCCATCGGAGACCCGGCGCAGGCTGTAGTCGGTGGCGCTGCTGAACTCCAGCTCGTAGTCGCTGGTGGTCAGCTGGCTGGTGTCGCCGATCAGCACATTCAGGTTGGCACTGGAGTCGCTGTTGCCGATCCGCGCCAGGCTGCGAAAGCCGATGATGCTGGGATCGTTGATGCCGCGGAACAAGGGCTCGCCGAAATTACCCTTGAGGTCCAGGCCCTGGCCCAACTGGCTGTTGACCTGATCGGCGGCCGCCAGGGCCAGGCGCCCCACCGCGTTCAGGCTGGTATCCAGCACATCCTGACGATAGCGGATCAACCCGCCCATCTCGCCGCCGGAGATCAGGGAGGTAATGCCCTGGCGCGAATTGCCGCTGACGAACTGGATTTCGCTGCGCAGCGGATCGGACAGGCCCGGCGTCACCTCCAGGCGGGCGGCCGTGCTGCCCACCACCAGCGGCTGGCCGGAGCCGACGAACAGGTTGAAGGTGCTGTTGTCCTGCTGCACCACGGTCACGCCGATAAAGGTCGAGAGCTTGCGCACCGCCTCCTCCCGGGCATCCAGCAGGTCGTTGGGCGCCTGACCGTTGGATGCGGCCACGGCGATGGCCTCGTTGTAGCCGGCAATCGAGGTCGCCAGCTGATTGACCTGATCGGTCACCGCCGACAGCTGCTTGTTGATAAAGCCATTCTGCTCGTACAGGCGGTCATAGACGGTATTGAAGCGCTTGGCCACGCCCTCGGCCTCGGACAGCACCAGCTGTCGCGCCGGGATATTGGCGGGATCCTCGGCGGCGGTCTGCAGCGCCGCGAACATCTTCTGCAGGCCCTGGGTCAGGCCGGTGGTGCTGCCGGCCAGCAGCGAGTCGAGCTGGTTGATCTGGCTCAGGTAGGACTGGGTGTCGCTGTTCAGCGCAGTGGTGCTGCGCACCTGGGTGGTGAGGAATTCGTTGTAGATACGCCGCACGTCGGTCAGGGTGGTACCCGAACCGATATAGCCGGCGCCGCTGAACTGCGGGATGCGGGTGGACTGCACCGTGTCCTGGCGGGAGAACCCAGGCGTGTTGACGTTGGTGATGTTGTGCCCGGTGACGGCCAGGGAGGTCTTGTTGGCGGACAGCCCCGACAGACCGATATTCAGTAAGTCAGCCATGGCTTAGGTCTCGGTCCGCGGGCTGTCGACGCTGGCGACGGCCTGATAGGTCTGCATCTGCCGGGCGATCTGCGCCACCTTGCGGGCGTACTGCGGATCGGTGGCGTAACCGGCCTGTTGCAGTTCCTTGACGAAACGCTCCGGATTGCTCGTGGTGTCGAGCGCCTCCCGGTAGCGGCCATTGCCTTGCAGAAAGCTCACATAGTCCTCGAAGCTCTGCTCGAAGGAGTCGTAGGCGCGGAAGGAAGCGGCTTCCTTGACCTGCTTGCCCGCCACATATTCGGTGGTCAGGACCCGCGCCGAGTCACCCTGCCAGCCATGGGACTTGATGCCGAACAGGTTGTGGCTGCTGGAGCCATCCTGCTGGCGAATCACCGATTTGCCCCAGCCGGTCTCCAGAGCCGCCTGGGCCACCAGGTAGCGCGGGTCGACGCCGATCTTGTCGGCCGCGGCCTGGGCCATGGGCAACAGGGTGGCGATGAATTCGTCCTTCGAAGCAAACGCGGCCTTGCCGGGCGCCAGGGGCGGCTGGGCCAGGCGACGCCCGCCGACCTCATCGGCCAGGCGCGGGGCCTTGTCGGCCGGCGCGGCAGCGGCCTTGGCCACCGAATCGACGCCCGCGACCAGGGGCTGGCCCGGCACGGCACTGGCTGCCAGCGCATCGCTGGGCGGCACTATACCGGCCAGCAGTCGATCGGTCAGGCGCGGCGGCAGGGCCAGACGCCGTTGATTGAGCAGCGGAGCGTCATCGCGCCGGCTGTCTACCG
Source organism: Pseudomonas sp. (assembly GCA_035290985.1). Taxonomy (GTDB): domain Bacteria; phylum Pseudomonadota; class Gammaproteobacteria; order Pseudomonadales; family Pseudomonadaceae; genus Aquipseudomonas. Next base: position 10,661 of record DATDTH010000802.1, read on the forward strand.
CCGACAGATTCTTGCCGCCGACCTGGGCGACCGCGGCCACCTCACCGCTCACCTGGGCAAAGGGGTTGGGCGCGCTGCTCTTGCCGGACTTCGACAGCTGGCGGGTCAAGACCTCGGCCAGGCCGACGCCCTGCTCTTTGGACAGGGTCACGGCCAACTGCTGGTCGTACATGTCCTGGTAGGTCTTGCTCTCGTTGCTGTTCATGAAGTTGCCTTCGGCGAATACATTGTTCGCCGCGCGCATGGCCTTCATCATTTCATTCATGAACAGCGACTCGAACTCCTGGGCCACCTTGCGGATATTGCCCTCGCTGTCGCGGTCCTTGCCCACCTTGAATTGATTGAGGCGGTTGAGGTCGCTGTAGGCGCCGCTGTCGAAGGTGGAGCCGTGGCCGGCGCCGAGTCGAGTATCCATCGCCATGCTCTCCTTAAATCACGATCAGATCGGCTTGAAGCGCGCCGGCCTGTTTGAGTGCCTCGAGGATGGCCATGAGGTCGCTGGGCGACGCGCCGACCTGGTTCACCGCGCGGACGATTTCATCCAGGCTGGTACCGGGACCGAACTTGAACATGGGTTTGGCCTCCTGATCCGCGTTCACCCGCGAGCGCGGCACCACCGCGGTTTCGCCACCGGACAAGGCGCCGGGCTGGCTGACCAGCGGGTCTTCGGTGATGGTCACGGTCAGGCTGCCGTGGGTCACGGCCGCCGGCTGCACCCGCACGTTCTGGCCGATGACGATGGTGCCGGTGCGCGAGTTGATGATGATCTTGGCCACGGCCTGGCCGGCATCCACTTCGATGTTTTCCAGGATCGACAGGTAGTCGACCCGCTGGTTCGGGTCCAGGGGCGCGGTCACCCGCACCGAACCACCATCCAGGGCCTGAGCCACGCCCGGGCCGAGCAGCTCGTTGATCTGGTCGACTATGTGCTTGGCCGTGGTGAAGTCCGGACGATTGAGGTTGAGGGTCAGGCTGTTGCCCTGTTCGAAGCCGCTCGGCACCGAGCGCTCCACCGTGGCGCCACCGGGGATGCGGCCGGCGGACGGCACGTTGACGGTGATCTTCGAGCCATCGCCGCCTTCGGCATCGAAACCGCCAACCACCAGGTTGCCCTGGGCGATGGCGTAGACATTGCCGTCGATGCCCTTGAGCGGACTCATCAGCAGGCTGCCACCGCGCAGGCTCTTGGCGTTGCCGATGGAGGAAATAGTGATATCGATGGTCTGGCCCGGCTTGGCGAAGGCCGGCAGGTCGGCGTGGATGGACACCGCCGCGACGTTCTTCAACTGCACGTTGCCCCCACCCACCGGCACCTTGATGCCGAACTGCGCCAGCATATTGTTGAAGGTCTGCAGGGTGAAGGGGGTCTGGGTGGTCTGGTCGCCACTGCCATTCAGGCCCACGACCAGGCCGTAGCCGATCAGCTGGTTGCTGCGCACGCCCTGGATGCTGGCCAGGTCCTTCAGGCGTTCGGCCTGGGCCGGCAATGCCAGCAGCAGCGCCAGGGCAGCCGCGGGCAGCAAGGCATCGAGGAGCCTGGTCAGGAAGCTTGTGTTCCGCACAATGGTCATCTGTATGCCCTGCTTAAAATGGCCACAGTGGGCTGACGAAGAAGCGGTCCAGCCAACCCGGCTGGCTGGCATCGGCGAAGGCCCCGGTACCCGAGTAGGTGATACGGGCGTTGGCCACCCGGGTCGAGGACACGCTGTTGTCGGTGCCGATGTCGTCGGCGCGGACCAGGCCGGAGATGCGCATCAGTTCGTTGCCGGTGTTCAGGGTCAGCCACTTCTCGCCACGCACGGCGATGATGCCATTGGGCAGCACTTCGGCCACCGTGACCGTGATCGAGCCGGACAGGCTATTGCTCTGGTCGGCCGCGCTGTCGCCACTGGTCTCGCGACTGCCGCCGTAACCGACATTGAGGTTGAGGTTGCTGCCGTTCAGCGGGTTGAGGCCGATGTCCGGGTTATCGACCGACACTCCGGCGCCAAACAGCGAGGTCAGGCCAAGTTCGGCGGTGCTGTCCTTGGCCATCGAGGAACCGGCTTTCTTGCTGGCCTGGGTCCGCTCGCTGAGGGTGATGGTGATGATGTCACCGACCCGGTAGGCCTTGCGGTCGTTGAAGAAGTTCGTCTCGAAGCCGGGCTGGTAGATGGAGCCATTGCTCTGCGCCACCGGCAGGGGGGTACGCGGCAGCACTGGCGCGTAATAGGGATCATCCGACTTCGGCGGCGGCGACACGCAGCCCGCCAGGCAAGCGACAGCGAGCAGCGGGAGCGAAATGACGAGTCGGTTCATACCTATTACCTCAACCTGACTGGATCGACCCACCGTGATCGGCAAGCCGTTTACTACGCAGCGGCGGGCCAGGCCCGTCTACCGGTTAGAGATTCTGCGAGACGAAGGCCAGCATCTGATCGGCGGTGGAAATGACCTTGGAGTTCATCTCGTAGGCGCGCTGGGTGGTGATCATGTTCACCAGTTCCTCCACCACGCTGACGTTGGAGTTTTCCAGGGTGTTCTGCATGGTGGTGCCCAGGCCGTTCAAGCCCGGGGTACCGACCTGGGGCGCGCCGCTGGAGGCGGTCTCGAGGAACAGGTTGTTGCCGATCGCTTCCAGGCCCGCCGCATTGACGAAGTCGGCGGTCTGCAGGTTGCCGACGATTTGCGGCTGCGGATCGCCCGCGGTGGTGATGGAGGCCGTGCCGTCCTCGCCCACGGTGAAGGTCTTCACCTCGTTCGGCAGGACGATGGCCGGTTCCAGGGCGAAGCCCTGGGAGGTCACCACCTGGCCATCGGAATTCAAGTGGAAGCTGCCGTCGCGGGTGTAGGAAACCGTGCCATCGGGCAGCAGCACCTGGAAGAAGCCGCGGCCATTGACCGCCAGGTCCAGCGGCTGTTCGGTGGTCTGCAGGCTGCCCTGGGTGAACATCTTCTGGGTGCCGGCGATGCGCACCCCAGTACCCAGCTGCAGGCCGGACGGCAATTGGCTGTCCTGGCTGGTATTGCCGCCGGGTTGGCGACGGATCTGGTACAGCAGGTCCTGGAACTCGGCCCGATCGCGTTTGAAGCCGGTGGTCGAGACGTTGGCCAGGTTGTTGGAAATGGTGGTCAGGTTCATGTCCTGGGCGGACAGACCGGTTTTGCTGACCCAGAGTGCCGGAAGCATAACGATTCTCCTGGGGCGCCGGTTTCACGGCGGCCGCGTGCTGATGATTAGCTGATTTGCAAAACACGCGCCATGGCGGCCGAATTGTCCTCGGCGGTGCGCATCATCTTCACTTGCAACTCGAACTGGCGGGACAGCGAGAGGATCGCCGTCATCTCCTCGACCGCGTTGACGTTGCTCGCCTCGAGAAAGCCGGAGGTCACGCGGACGTTGGCATCGACCACCGCAGCAGCCCCACCCTTGACCCGAATCAGGCCATCGGTGCCCTTCTCCATCTGTTTGAGATCGGGGTTGACCAGCTTCAGTCGATCCACCTCGGCCATCACGCTGGGCGCCTCGCCCAGGGCCCGGATGGTGATGGTGCCGTCCTGGCCGATCTCGACCTTCTGCTCCGGCGGTATGGCGATAGGGCCGGCGTTGCCCATGACCGGCAAACCATTGCCGGTGCGCAACTGACCGAGCGCATCGATCTGCAGGCTGGCGGTGCGCACATAGGCCTCGCTGCCATCGGCCGCCTGGACCGCCAACCAGCCCTGGCCGCTGACCGAGACGTCCAGGTCCCGGCCGGTTTCCTGCAGGGTGCCGGGGGTGAAGTCGGTGCCGGGACGTTCGCTCATGGCATAGACCCGCGACGGAAAACTGTCGCCGAACACCGGCATGGAACGCGCCTGCTCGAAGTCGCGACGAAAGCCATTGGTGCTGATGTTCGCCAGGTTGTTGGCATGGGCCCGCTGGGCCAGGGTGTTCTGGCTGGCGCCGGTCATGGAGACATACAGCATCTTGTCCATCGTCTTCTCCGAGTGCTGGGCGCTTGCCGCCACTGCTCTGTTACCAGCTACTCTGCAAAAACCGCACCATCAGCCAACGAAAAACTTAAACAATTGAAATATATGGATTTAAAAAACAAAAAAGCCCCTGACGGGGCTTTGACGCGAGGCGAGCGGCGAAATATTGCCGCCCGCGCCGGCTGCGCTTAACGCAGGTTGATGATGGTCTGGGTAATGGCGCTCTCGGTCTCGATGGTCTTGGCGTTGGCCTGGTAGTTACGCTGGGCGACTATCAGGTTGACCAGTTGATCGGACAACTCGACGTTGGAATCCTCCAGCGCGCCGGATTGCAGGGCGCCCAAGGTCCCCGAGCGCGGCGTGCCTATGACCGGCTCGCCCGAGTCCGAGGATTGCGCCCAGCCGGTTTTACCGACGGGCGTCAGGCCCTGCACGTTGGCGAAACTGGCCAGTATCACCTGGCCCTGCACCTGGGACTGGCCGTTGGTGTAGCGGGCGAAGACCAGGCCGGCATCGTCGATTTCCAGGCCGGCCAGTTCACCGGTGGTGAAGCCGTCCTGGGCCACCCGGTTGACCGCGAAGGAGTTGGCGAACTGGGTGGACTGGCGCAGGTCCAGGGCGATGCCCGTGGTGCTGGCATCGGCGCCGTTGGCGCTCCAGACCGGCGGAACCGAGTTGTCAGGAGCCGCCGGCACCCAGGTGGTCAATTCGATAATGCCCGAGGCGTTGACGGCAAAGCCGGTGGGGGCCGAGGCGATCAGGGCGGCCACATCCAGCTGTCCGGCCGTGGTAAAGCTCAGCGGCACCGTGGACGGGGTGGTCAGGGTCGGGTCGTCGGGATTGCGCCCATCGATCAGCACGTTCATGTCCCAGCTATTGGGGCCGCTCTTGACGAAGTACTGGGTGAAGGCATGGGCATTGCCCTGGGCATCGTAGACGTTCACCGAGGTCGAGGAGTTGTAGGTGGTCGGATCGCTCGGGTTGAAGGGCACGGTGGTCGGCACCGTATTGGTCGAGTTCAGGTTGAAGGTCTGGCCGATGGTGCTGGTCGGATTGGGCGCCTGGCTGGCGGTCTGGATCTGCAGGTCGCCGACTATGCCGTTCTGCAGGTTGTTGTTGGCATCGACCGAATAACCCTGCAGGCGCTGGCTGAAGTTGTTGACGACGAAGCCGTCCTTGTCGGTGCCGAAATAGCCGGCCCGGGTATAGCCGACGTCACCGTTGTTGCTGGTGACGAAGAAGCCGTTGCCGTTGATCGCCAGGTCCATGGCGTTCTGGGTGTAGTTGATATTGCCCTGGCTGAACAGCTGCGACACGTCACCGAGCAGCACGCCGCTGCCCTGGGAGTTCGAGCCACTGCCCATGGTCGAGGCCGCGTAGACATCGGCGAACTCCGCCCGCGACTGCTTGAAGCCCGCGGTGCCGGCGTTGGCAATGTTGTTGCCGGTCACGTTGAGGTCATTGGTTGCAGCCCGCAGGCCGCTAAGACCGATATTGAACGCCATGAAGCGACTCCTCTGCCGGCACCGCCGGCGATTGCAACCCGAAAATTATTGGCCGATGACCTGAACCTTGGACAGCCCGATACTGCCGATCCCGGCGAGGTTGAGCATCAGCTCGCCGCCGTTCTGACCGAGGCTGACGCTGTCGACGTTGGCCGGCAGCGAGGTGTAGAGCCCCTTGGTTTCCGTGCCGTAGCTCGCCTGCGCCTCGAACTTGTAGGTGCCCGGCGGCATCAGCTTGCCGCTGGCATCCTTGCCGTCCCACATGAAACTGACGCTGCCGGCGGCTTGCTGACCGAGGTTGATCCGGTTCACCGTGGCCCCCGCGCTGTCGTAGACGTTGACGTAGACGTTGCTGCTCGATACCGGCAGGCTCAGGCTGGCCTTGAAGGTTTCGCTGGTATCGACCACCGCCTTGTCGGTCGGCACTATCACCTTGCGCCCGACCAGGGACGAGGCCTGCAAGGCCTGGGAAGACTGGTAGCCAGAGAGCATGGATTCCATGCTGGTGTTCAGCTTGTCGATCCCCTCGACCTGGCTGAACTGGGCCAACTGGGCGACGAATTCGCCGTTGCTCTGGGGCGACAGCGGATCCTGGTTGTTCAGCTGGGCCACCAGCAGGTTGAGAAACTCGTTCTTGCCGAGCTCCTTGCTGCCCCCGGCCTCGGCCTTGACCTGGTACTGCTCCAGTACCGAATTGGTGGCGCCTACATTGCTGATGCTCATGTTCTTCCCTCTAGTGGCGACTTACTGACCCAGGGTCAATACGCGCTGCAACATCTGCTTGGCGGTGTTCATCATTTCGACGTTGGTCTGGAAGGCCCGACTGGCGGAGATCATGTCCGCCATTTCCTCGACCACGTTGACGTTGGGGTAGTAGACATAACCATCGCCATCGGCCGCCGGATGGTTCGGCTCGTAGCGCGGGGTCAGGCTGCTCTGGTCTTCGACCACACCCAGGACCTGCACGCCCAGGCCGGCCTGCTCCTGCTCGGCGAACAACGAGCCGCGCCCGCCGTCCTTGGCTTGCTCGAACACGGTGGCGAACACCGGATGGCGAGCACGGTAGGTCTTGTCGATACTGGACGACACCGACTCGGCGTTGGCGATGTTGCTGGAAATGGTATTCAGGCGAGTGCTCTGGGCACTCATGCCGGTTCCGGCGATATTGAACACACTGGCGAGTGACATGGCATCGTTCTCCGTTAGTCGCCGCGCAGGGCGCTGGTCAGCCCTTTGAACTTGTTATTCAGAAACGTAAAGCTGGCCTGGAAATCGATGGCGTTCTTCGCGTAGCTGGACTGTTCCTGCTGCAGGTCGACGCTGTTCTGGTCGATCGACGGGCTGAAGGGCGTGCGGTACCCCAGGGTGGCGTCGCCCATGGGCAGCGACTCGGCGGCGATATGCCGGCTGTCGGTGCGTGCCAGCCCGCCCTGCCCCTGGGTCTTGGCGCTCTGGGCGGCCAGTACCGACGCGAAGTCCAGATCCCGCGCCTTGTAGTTCGGCGTGTCGGCATTGGCGATGTTGTTCGCCAGGACCTCCGCGCGCTGGCCGCGGAAATGCAGGGCTTTTTCGTGGATGCCGAGGGCGGCGTCGAAACTGATGCTCATGGTCTGAACCTTTGCCGTCGGGCCGCTGGGTTTTCCGTACATGAGACAAAGCAAAGCCTGTGCCATATTTTTTTATTGTTATTTATCAATAGCTTGAATAAAAAACAGGACAACCGAGAGCCCTAAGCGGCAAAGCTTTTCCGCTTCCAGGCAAACGGGCGGCAATGCCTGCCTTGCCGCTTGGCCTGCCGCACCGAGAACCCCGGCCTGGAACCCTTGATGGGTATCGCTTCGCTCAACGCCATCCTACGGCCAGGCATCGGGTTAACCGGGAGGCAAAAAAACGGGAGGCCATTGGCCTCCCGTTCTTTTGCAATTTGACTCGTGCTGCAAGTGCCGCGTGCTATCAGGCCGCTGAAAAACGTAGGCGAGGCAGCCGAGCCTGTTTTTAACGCCCCCCCTCTTTTCCTTAAGAGGGGCAACGCAGGTAGTTTTTCATTTCACCTTGTAGATGATGCCCGGACTGCACTGGACCATCTGATAGTGGTCCGGCAGGCCATTGAGCGCTTCGGAGGCCCCCAGGAACAGGTAGCCCCCGGGTTTCAAGGTGCCGTGAATGCGCAGCAGGATGTCCTTCTTTACCTCGGCGGAGAAATAGATCAGCACGTTGCGGCAGAACACCACATCGAACTTGCCCAGGACCGCGTAGCTGTCCAGCAGGTTCAGGGGGCGAAACTCGACGCGATTCTTGATCGGCGCCTTGATCGCCCAGCGCCCCGGCCCCTTCGGTTCGAAATGGCGCTGCAGGCGTTCCTGGGACAAGCCACGGCCCATGGCCAGGCTGTCGTACTCGCCCGACTTGCAATTGATCAACATGGACGGCGACAGGTCGGTCGCCACTATCTGCAGGCCGGCCTTGAGCTGACCGAGGTTGCTCCGCTCGAACTCGTCGATGGTCATGGACAGGGAGTAAGGTTCCTGGCCCGACGAACAGGCCGCCGACCAGATGCGCAAGCGCTGATTCGGCGCGGCCTTGAGCAGTTCGGGCAGGACCCGGTTCTTCAGCACCTCGAACGGGTAGGTGTCGCGAAACCAGAGGGTTTCGTTGGTGGTCATGGCATCCACCACCTGCTCGCGCAAGCCGCTGCGCGGCTGCGTCTGCATGCGCTGCACCAGCTCACCCAGGGTCTTGATCCCCTGCTGCTCCATCATCTTGTTCAAGCGACTGGATACCAGGTACTGCTTATTGGTACCGAGCAGGATGCCACAGGCCTTCTCCAGAAAAATCCGGAACTGCTCAAAATCCACATTACCTGAAGACACTAGCACCGCCTCGCCAATCATATGTACCACCGAGGGCCACGCCCTCAGTCCCCATCCGCTATGTTGATGCGTTCGGCCACTCGCGCAGCCAGGTCGTCCGGGCGGAATTTGGCCAGAAAATCATCGGCCCCCACCTTCTTCACCATGGCCTGGTTGAACACCCCGGAAAGCGAAGTATGCAGGATGATATGCAGCTTTTGCATGCGTGGATCCGCGCGAATCTCCGCCGTCAGGGTATAGCCATCCATTTCCGGCATCTCGATATCGGAGATCAGCATCAGGAATTCCTCTTCCGGCTTCCTGCCCTCCTCGACCATGGCCTTCAGGTAATCCAGGGCCTGGCGGCCGTCGTTCAGGGCCACGACCTCCACCCCGACCGTCTGCAGGCAGCGTGTCACCTGCTTGCGCGCCACGGACGAGTCGTCGCAGGTCAGCACCCGCTTGGTGATCGCCCGGGTCTGGGTTTTCTGATCCAGTATCCCCTCGGAGATCACTTCGGAGGTGGGCGCCACCTCGGCGAGGATCTTCTCCACGTCGATGATTTCCACCAGTTGCTGGTCCAGGCGCGTCACCGCCGTCAGGTAGTGATCACGCCCGGTGCCCTTGGGTGGCGGATGGATCTCTTCCCAGTTCATGTTGACGATGCGTTCCACCGAGCGCACCAGAAACCCCTGAATCTTGGTGTTGTACTCCGTGATGATCACGAAGCTGTTGGCCAGGTCGTCCAGCCCCGGCCGCCCGGTCGCCAGGGCCAGGTCGAGGATCGGAATGGTGCCGCCCCGGATGCTCGCGACCCCACGCACCACCCGACTGGATTTGGGCATGATGGTGAGTTTGGGGCACTGCAGCACCTCCTTCACCTTGAACACATTGATCCCGTACAACTGCTTGCCATCCAGGCGGAACAACAGCAACTCCAGACGGTTCTGTCCAACCAGCTGAGTTCGCTGGTTAACCGAGTCCATTACTCCTGCCATGCCCTGACTCCTTCAATTAAGCCACCGGACGCACTGCTGAGCGTAGCAGGCGGCACGGGCCTTGCTTTGCAACTGGTATGAATGCAGCGACGACATTTTTCCGGCACCGAACGACCCGCCAACACAAGTTGCTTTGTGTTGTACCCGCTTTATGCGGGCTCGGCTATAGCCTGATCGCAGTGGCGGAGACGACCCTGCCCGAACAACTTATCGGCGCGGCCGAGAGTTTTCTTGAGCTGTCCGTCGCGGACTATTTACAGCGTAGCGAAATCCAGGCGCGTCACGAGGTGCAGATCAACCGGCTGGACCCGCGCCTGCGCCTGCCCCTGTGCGACCAGGAATTGACGGTCACCCTGGAAAGCCCCAGCCAGCCGATTGGCCGGGTGACCCTGCGGGTGCGGTGCGAGGGCGCCAGCCCCTGGACCGTCTTCGTCCCGGGGCAGGTCCGGCTGTACCGGGAAGTGGTGATAGTCGGCCGCCCGCTCAAGCGCGAGAGCGTGCTCGGCGAAGCCGACCTGTCCCTGGTGGAGCGTGACGTGGGCCTGCTCAATCAGGGCTATCTCACCGCCCTGGACCAGGCCCTGGGCAAAAAATTGACGCGCACCGTGCTCCCCGACCAGGTGCTGAGTCCCGCGCACCTGGAACTGGCCGAGGT
>DATDTH010000803.1:0-5738 GCA_035290985.1 Pseudomonas sp.
CTGGCCCTGGGCGTCTACGCCATGGCCCTCGGGCAACTGCCTGCCCTCGCGGGCGGCGATCTGCACGTCACCATTGGCGATGGCGCTGGTCGCCAGGTCGAACACCAGCGGCTCGCCCTGGCTGCGCGGGGCGGCGAAGGCGATGGGGTTGGTGCCGAACAGGGCGCTGTGACCGCCGTGGGGCACCACGCAGGTCATGCTGTTGACGAAGCTCAGGGCCACCAGGCCTTCCCGGGCGAAGGGCTCGACATCCGGCCAGAGCGCGGCGAAGTGGTGCGAGTTGCGGATCGCCAGCAGGGCGATGCCGTTCGCGCGCACCTTGGCCAGCAGCAGCTCGCGGGCCGCCGCCAGGGCCGGTTGGGCGAAACCGTTGCCGGCATCGACGCGCACGAAGGCCGGGGCAACGTCCTCGACCCGCGGCTCGGCCCGGCCATCCACCCAGCCGCTGGCCAGGGACGCCAAGTAGCCGGGGATGCGGAAAATGCCATGGCTGTGCGCACCATCGCGCTGGGCCGCGGCACAGTTGTAGGCCAGGATGGCCGCCACCCGGGACGAGCAGTCGTGGCGCTCGAAGATCCGCGCCAGCAGGCCTTGCAGTTCGCTGAAGGAAACATGGGTCGGAGCGCTGGGGCGGGTCTGCATGATCGCGTTCTCAGGAGCTGAAATGTCTCAGCAGCATAAACGAGCGCGGGCCTTTGCCCAGGCATTTGCCCGCATCCATCGAGAAGGGCCCTGGCGGGCGGGGAGGGGCGGATCTGTACCCGGATATCCGACTTTGTACCCGCGTATCGACGTGGGTACAGAGGCGGCAGGGATCTGATGGGTGCCGCGGTGCGGCGCCCGGGGGCTTAGACCGGCAGCAGGCGGCAGGTCAGGCTCTTGATGTAGCGGGTCTCGGCTATGGCCATATGCACCGGGTGATCGGGGGCCTGGCCGCCGCGCTCGAGCAGCTGGATATTGCGGTCCAGGTGGCGGGCGCTTTGCAGCAGGATATTCTGCAGATGGTCTTCTTCCAGGTGCATGGAGCAGGAGGCGCTGACCAGGATGCCGTCCTTGCTCAGCAGGCGCATGGCCGCCTCGTTCAGGCGACGGTAGCCGGCTTCGCCGTTCTTGATGTCCTTCTTGCGTTTGATAAAGGCCGGTGGGTCCGCGACTATCACGTCGAAGCGCTCCTCGGCGGCCTTCAGTTCCTTCAGCGCCTCGAACACATCACCTTCGACGCAGGCCACCCGCTCGGCCACGCCATTCAGCATGGCGTTGCGCTCGACCCCGTCCAGGGCGAAGCCCGAGGCGTCCACGCACATCACTTCCGTGGCGCCGAAGGCCGCAGCTTGCACGCCCCAGCCGCCGATGTAGCTGAACAGGTCGAGCACCCGCTTGCCCTTGACGTAGGGCGCCAGGCGCGCGCGGTTCATGCGGTGGTCATAGAACCAACCGGTCTTCTGCCCACTGAGCACCGGGGCCTCGAATTTCACGCCGTTCTCTTCCAGTGCGACCCATTCCGGCACCAGGCCGAAGGCGGTGTCGACGTAGCGGGTCAGACCCTCGGCGTCGCGGGCGGCCGAGTCGTTCTTCCACAGCACGCCGCTGGGCTTGCACACCTGGATCAGGGCGGCGAGCACTTCGTCCTTGTGTTTTTCCATGGTTGCCGAGGCCAACTGCACCACAAGGATGTCGCCGAAGCGGTCGACCACCAGGCCCGGCAGCAGGTCGGAGTCGCCGAACACCAGGCGGTAATAGGGCTTGTCGAACAGCCGCTCGCGCAGGGAAAGGGCGACGTTGATCCGGTGCACCAGCAGCGACTTGTCCAGCACATGCTTGGTGTCGCGCGACAACAGGCGGGCGCAGATCAAATTGTTGGGGCTCATGGCGACTATGCCCAGCGGCTTGCCGCCGGCTGCTTCGAGAATGGCCTGATCGCCCGCGGCAAAGCCGTTGAGCGGCGTGGCGGCGGTGTCCACCTCGTTGCTGTAGACCCATAGGTGTCCGGCGCGCAGACGGCGATCGGCATTGGCGTTGAGGCGCAGGCTGGGCAGGGACATGGGAGTCGCTCCTGAAAAAAGAGCGAGAGTATAACCCAGCGGGCCGCCGTTCTCCTGGCGAGCCGGCGGATGGGCGCGCGGCCTCGCTTCGAAGAAGGTGTGCGGAACTCAAGTTCGTTGCGATCCCGGTGGGCCGAAACGGGGTGAGGGGGTAGACTGATGGCCATTCGACTCCTAGCGCCCGTGCCCCCATGGCCCAAGAACTCTCCGCCGAACAGATCACGAAAGTCCTGCAGGGCATCAGCGTGCCGCCGCAGCCACAGATCATGGTCGACCTGCAGATGGAACAGGTCATGCCGAGCCCCGACCTGCGGACCATCGCCAAGCTGATCAGCCAGGACCCGGGCCTGTCGGGCGCGTTGCTGAAGCTCGTCAATTCGCCGTTCTTCGGCCTGTCCAACCGCATCGCCTCGATCCAGCAGGCGGTCAATCTGCTGGGCTGCAACGCGGTGATCAGCCTGATCAACGCGCAGTCGATCAGGGGCGAGCTGACCGACGAGGCGATCGTCACCCTCAACCGCTTCTGGGACAGCGCCCAGGATGTCGCCATGACCTGCCTGACCCTGGCCAAACGCATCGGTTACCAGGCGGTGGACGAGGCCTATAGCCTCGGGTTGTTCCACAATTGCGGCATCCCGCTGATGATCAAGCGCTTCCCCGACTACATGGCGGTGCTGGAGGAGGCCTATGCCAGCGCGGTTGGCGAACAACGGGTGGTGGATACCGAGAACCGCCTGCTCAACACCAACCATGCTGTGGTCGGTTATTTCACCGCCAAGTCCTGGAACCTGCCGCTGCACCTGTGCGAGGCCATCGCCAACCACCACAATGCCTTGGCGATCTTCCGCGACGATTCCGCGCGTGATGCGCCCCTGAAGACCCTGTTGGCGATCCTGAAAATGGCCGAGCATATCTGCCAGAGCCATAAGGTGCTGGGCAACCAGAAGGACGACCACGAGTGGCAGGGCATCGAGCAACTGGTCCTGGAATATGTCGGTCTCTCGGAATACGATTTCGAGAACCTGCGCGAAAGCATCCGCGAACTGGGTGCGCGTTAACCCGCCCTGCCGTGAGGCGAGGGCTAGCCGTCCCGCCGCCCTCCAACCTGGCTGTATTCCATGCCCGAGCTCCCCGAAGTCGAAACCACCCGCCGCGGTATCGCCCCCTATCTCGAGGGCCAGCGGGTCAGCGCGGTGATAGTCCGCGAGTCTCGTTTGCGCTGGCCGATTCCCGAAGACCTGGACACGCGCCTGTCCGGGCAGCGCATCGAGTGCGTCGAGCGGCGCGCCAAATACCTGTTGATCAAGGCCGAGGTCGGCACCTTGATCAGCCACCTGGGCATGTCCGGCAGCCTGCGCCTGGTGCCCAGTGAGACCCCGGCGGCCAAGCACGAGCATGTGGACATAGTGCTGGAATCCGGTCTGGCGCTGCGCTACACCGATCCACGGCGATTCGGTGCCCTGCTCTGGAGCACCGACCCGCTCAACCATGCACTGCTGCAGCGCCTGGGGCCTGAGCCCCTGACCGAGGCGTTCGACGGCGAGCGGCTGTTTCAGTGTTCCCGCGGCCGCGCCATGGCGGTCAAGCCCTTCATCATGGATAACGCGGTGGTGGTGGGGGTCGGCAATATCTACGCCAGCGAGGCGCTGTTCGCCGCCGGGATCGACCCGCGGCGCGAGGCAGGCTCGATTTCCCGGGCGCGCTACCTGAAACTGGCCCAGGTCATCAAGTCGATCCTGGCCCACGCCATCAGCCGCGGCGGCACCACCCTGCGCGATTTTGTCGGCGGGGACGGCCTGCCCGGCTATTTCCAGCAGGAGCTCTTCGTCTACGGCCGTGGCGGCGAGTTCTGCAAGGCCTGCGGCAGTACCCTGCGCGAAATCCGCCTGGGCCAGCGGGCCAGCGTCTATTGTCCGCGCTGCCAGGGCTGAGTCCGCTTCGGCGGGGAAAATGACTAGCAATTCAATCTGCGGCCATTGACGGACATCACGCTGACAATTCTCCGGGCGCTGTTATAGTTAGATGCACCGTACTTACTTAACAGTTGAAGGACCGCATTCATGAATCTGTTTCGCTCAACCGCTGTTGTCTTGGCGCTGACCTCTGGCCTGCTGGCGCTTCCGGCACAGGCGGAAGTGGCGCAGCAGAATGCCAGTGGCGATCCGATGTACACCGTCGAGGCGCCCAAGGCCTTTGCCATGGTCGGTGACCTGGTGATCGCACGCCCCTTTCTGATCGCCGCCACCGTACTGGGTGCCGGCGTCTTCGTAGTGACCCTGCCGTTTTCGGCGGCGGGCGGCAATGTCCGCGAAGCCGGCCAGGCCCTGGTGGTCGAGCCGGGCATGGCCGCCTTCGTACGCTGCCTGGGTTGCACCAGCACCGGTTACCAGCGCGACTAGCGCCGTTTGCGGCTCAGAGAAAACCGGTCAATCGACCGGTTTTTTTATGGCTGGGCTGGTAGGCGGAGGTGAGCTGAACAGCAGGGCCTGGCCAACGCCCCTAGGATCGCTGGCAGCCTCGACCTGGGCGCTGCGCTTGTTCCAGAGCAGCACCTGTTGGTTGCCGTAGGGGCGTTCCACGGACTTGAGCCTGTGGCCGCGGGCCAACAGGTCGGCGCGTTGCGCCGGGCTGAAAGTATCGGGTTCGTGTTCGATCAGGTCCGGCTGGAACTGGTGGTGGTAGCGGGCCACGGCGGGCCAGCTCGCCACCGGCTGGCCGTCCAGGTACTGCAGGATCGACAGCAGCACCATGCTCGGGATGCGGCTGCCGCCCGGGGTGCCGAAGGCGGCGAACTCGCCGGGGCTGTCGATAAAGGTCGGACTCATGCTCGACAGCGGACGCTTGCCGGCGGCTATGGCATTGGCCTGGCTGCCGCTCAGGCCATAGGCATTGGCGCCGCTGGGGTCGGCGGCGAAATCGTCCATCTCGTCGTTCAACAGCACGCCGGTGCCCGGTACGGTAAAGGCCGCGCCAAAGGGCAGGTTGATCGACAGGGTGGCGGCGACCGCATTGCCGGCGCCGTCGAGTACGGCGAAATGGGTGGTGTGATCGCCCTCATGCCAGGGCTGCGGCAGATCCGCGCTGGGTGTGGCCTTGTACGGGTCGATGCTGGCCGCCAGGTTGTTCAGGTAACCGGGGTCGAGCATCTGGCCCATGGGGTTGGCGACGAAATCCGGGTCGCCGAGCCGGCCGCGGTCGCGGTAGGCGCGACGCAACACCTCGACCACATAGTGGCTGCGTTGCACGGGCTCGGCCTGGCGCCAGGGCAGCCGCTGCAGCATGGCCAGGCTCTGGGCGATGGCCAGCCCACCGGCCGAGGGGGGCGGTGCGCTGATCAGCTCGCGGCCCTCGGCGAGGGCGAAGCGCAGTGGCGCGCGTTCGACCAGCCGGTACTGCGCCAGGTCCTCCAGGCGCCAGATGCCCCCGGCTGCCTGCACGCCGGCGACCAGGCGGCTGGCGGTTTCGCCGCCATAGAAGCCTTCCAGGCCCCGCTCGGCCAGGCGTTGCAAGGTCAGCGCCAGGTCCGGTTTGCGCACGACATGCCCCTCGGCCGGCACCTCGCCGTCCAGCAGAAACAGCCGGGCGCTGTGGGGGTCGTCGCGTAGCGCCGCCAGCCGCCAGCGGGCCCGCTCGCGGTAGACCCGGTCGACGGCGAAACCGCGCTGTGCCAGGCCAATGGCCGGTGCCAGGGAGCTG
>DATDTH010000804.1:0-2732 GCA_035290985.1 Pseudomonas sp.
ATAGACAGCGACCTGACCCTCAACAGCACCATCAAGCTGGAGCAGCGCCAGAAAGCCATCGAACATGTGCTGCTCTACCTGCACCAACAGGAGGTGCTGACCCTGAACCACGGCATGACCGTGATGCGCCGGGCCATGACCCTGGAGATCAATGGGGATAAACATGGCCAGCGTTACCTCAAGGAGGATTATCAGAGGCTCGACGAGCACTACCGGGAGAAATGCATCCAGGTGCATGTGATGCGCGAATACGCCGAAGTCGGCCTGCAGGAAATGGCCGCCGCGCTCAACCTGGTGCTGCACTACTTCAGGGACCGCAAGCAGGATTTCCTGCGCCTGTACTTCAGCGGCAAGGAAGAGGTGCTGAAACTGGCCACCAGCGAAGCCTCCTGGAAAGCCATAGTGCATAGCCTGAACCCGACCCAGAAACTCGCGGTCACGGACGATGACGACCGCAACAGCCTGCTGCTCGCGGGCCCTGGCGCCGGCAAGACCCGGGTGATAGTCCACCGCATCGCGTATTTACTGCGCGTGCGACGGGTTCCACCCGGCAGCATCATTGCCCTGACCTTCAATCGCCATGCGGCCAACGAGATCCGCAGGCGCCTGTTCAACCTGGTCGGCAACGAAGCCTACGGCCTGACCGTGCTGACCTACCACGCCATGGCCATGCGCCTGACCGGCGTCAGCTTCGGCCAGCATGAACGCATCGACGACCGCGAACTGGATGCCCTGCTTGTGCATGCGGCCGAGCTGCTGGAAGGCAAGCAGTTGGTCGAGGGCGAAGACGACCTGCGCGAACGCCTGCTGCGTGGCTATCGCTACATACTGGTGGATGAGTACCAGGATATCGACGAGCGCCAGTACAACCTGGTCAGCGCGCTGGCCAAGCGGCACAGCGAAAACGACGCCGACCTCTGCATCCTGGCCGTGGGCGACGACGACCAGAACATCTACCACTGGCGGGGCGGCAATAACCAGTACATCGAACGCTACCGCGACGAGTACAAAGCCGATATCCGTTACCTGGTAGAGAACTACCGCTCCAGCCAGACGATCATCGCGGCGGCCAATCTACTGATCGAACAGAACGCCGGACGTTTGAAAGCCCAGCAGCCGATCAAGATCGACAAAGCCCGCCGGGAAGCGCCCAGTGCCGGTCGCTGGCAGACCCTGGACAGCCAGCGCCAAGGCCGCGTGCTGTGCCTGGGCCTACCGGCCGCGGACCGTGAGCAGGGCAACCTGCAAGCTCAAGCCGTGCTGGCCGAGCTGCAACGCCTGCTGGCATTGGAGCAGCGCGACGACTGGCAAGGCTGCGCCATCCTCGCCCGCACGCACCGCTACCTCTGGCCGATCCAGGCCTGGTGCGAGCAGCAAGGCGTGCCCTACTACCTGGCCGCCGATAAGCAAAGCGCCCTGCCCCTGCCCCGTCAACGCGGTTTTATCCAGGCCATCGAGCATTTGCGCCGACACAGCCCGCCCCAGCTCGATGCGGACGGCGCCAGCCAGTGGTTGCAGGGCGTGCCGCTCGACGCGCACTGGCAGGCCTTCTTCCAGACGGCCTTCGAACAGCTCAAGGGTGAATTCGCCGACTGCACCCTGGCCCTCGCCAGCCTGATCGACTGGCTCTACGACTACGCCCGGGAAATGCGCCAACAACCGCGGGCCGGCCTGTACCTGGGCACCGTTCACTCGGCCAAGGGGCTGGAGTTTCGCCATGTCGTCCTGCTGGATGGCGGCTGGCATCAACAACAGCAACAGCTGGAAGAAGAACGGCGCCTGTATTACGTCGGCATGACACGCGCGGAAGAAACCCTGACCCTCTGCGAATTTGCCCCCGGCAATGCCTTCACCCTGTCGCTGGCTGGCGCGCTCAGCCGGCAAGCATTCAACGGCGACCACGACCCGCGGCTGGACACCCATTATCAGGTGCTCAGCCTGAAGGACATCGACATTGGCCACCCGGGACGCCAGCCGGCGCAAGGCGACATTCACCTGGCCATAGGCGCCGTGCAGCCCGGCGACCCCCTGCGCATCCAGGAGGATGGCGAACGCTACCTGTTTCTCGACAGCCAAGGCCGCACCGTGGGCCGCACCGCCAAGGCCTTCCGTTTGAACCTGCAACCCGGCAGCTGTGAAGTCGCGGCCATCACCACCCGCTTCGCGGAGGACAGCGATGAGGCGTTCCGCAGCAGAAGCAAATGCGCGCGCTGGGAAGTGGTGGTGCCGAGAATAAGCGGAAGACCTCGCCAATAGCTGGCGCTCTGGGTCTAGGGCCTGTGGACACTCCCCGCACGGCCGCGCCGGAAGCTGTTTTGAAAAGCTCGCGGGTTACACCCGCCACAAAAAGCGCTTTGATGAAGCTCGCCGCGCGCCGCCTAGGTGGGGCCGCCTAGTTTCGTAGGTCGGGTTACGTTTTGCCAACCCGACGGCATCTTTGTCGGGTTACGCTTCGCTAACCCGACCTACGGGCTGCCTTCGGCGAGTACACCCTACCCGGACAGCGCACTCTCCGGGGCTCCGTGCTTTTCGGGCAGGTCATGGGCGCTTGCGACCTATACCGTCGCGGCGTGGGTTCAGGCTCCCTGGCTCCCCTGTCTACCGGAGCCCACCATGGATCGCCTGATCAAGGAACAACTCGAGTCGCTGCTGCACGAAGCGGGCAGCAGCAAACGCCAAGGCCGACGCATCATCAATCTGGCGGGTTTCCTCAGCCCGGCCGAACCGCCCGC
>DATDTH010000805.1:0-2940 GCA_035290985.1 Pseudomonas sp.
TGATGATCGGCCTCGGCGTATTCGGCTATATCCTGCGCAAGCTGGACTTCCCGCTGTCGGCGCTGATCCTCGGCTTCGTTCTCGGCGAACTGATGGAAGACAACCTGCGCCGGGCCCTGTCGATCTCCGCCGGCGACTTGAGCATTCTCTGGAACAGTCCGATCAGCCTGATCCTCTGGGCCCTGGTGGCAGTGATGCTGATGCTGCCCGGTGTGCGCTGGTTGCGGCAGCGGGGCAAAGCGAAACTGGCGCATGCCTGACTCCGCCGCCTGGCGCCGCGGGTGGGCGACACCCCTGGTCGGTGCCGTGGGCGGCTACCTGGCCAGCCTGAGCGGCTGGCCCCTGCCCTGGATGGTCGGCTCGCTGCTCGCCGTCATGGCGGTACGCTGCGGCGGCGGGCGGCTGGGCGAACTGCCGGGCGGGCGACAAGCCGGGCAGTGCCTGGTGGCCAGCGCCATCGGCCTGCATTTCACCAGTGAGGTCCTGCACCAGGTGTTCGAGCATGCCGGCGTGATACTGGCCGGTGCCGGCGTCACCCTGCTGTCGAGCCTGATCGGCATAATCCTGCTGCGGCGCGCCGGGGTGGACCGGGCCACGGCTTTTTTTGCCAGCATGCCGGGCGGGGCCAGCGAGATGGTCAACCTGGCCCTGCGCCACGGCGCGCAACCGGCCCGGGTCGCCGCCGCACACAGCCTGCGCCTGCTGCTGGTGGTGCTGCTGGTCCCGGCGCTGTTCGCCTGGAGCTTGCCACCCCTGGCACCGCCGCCTGCGGGCGCAGTCAATTGGCCCTGGCTGGCCCTGCTGTTGCCGTCAGGCGCATTGCTGGCCCTGCTCTGGCGGCGACTCGGCCAACCCAACCCCTGGATGCTCGGCCCCCTGACCGTCTGCGCCGTCGCCAGTGTCCTGTTCGACCTGCACCTGGGGCTGCCCGAGGGACTGGGGCAGGTCGGCCAGTGGCTGATCGGCTGCGCCCTGGGCTGTCATTTCGATCGGAGCTTCTTTCGCAGCGCCCCGGGCTTTCTGGCCCGGGTGTTGCTGTTCAGCCTGCTGGCCATGCTCGCGGCCGCCCTGCTCGGCCAGGTCCTGGGCTGGCTGGGCGGCGCGGATCGCGTGGCCCTGATGCTCGGCATGATGCCCGGCGGCATCACCGAACTCTGCCTGACCGCCGAGGCCCTGCAGTTGTCGGTCGCCCTGGTCACCGCCCTGCAGGTGCTGCGCCTGTTCCTGGTGATGTTTCTCGCCGAACCGCTGTTCCGGCTGTGGCAAAGCCGGACACGCTGAACCCATTACGCAAGCCGTGGGGAACGCCAACACGACCGTTCAACGCAAAGCTGCGACCCGGCCGAATTTTTAGGCAGCCCGGGGCTCTCAACTAGCATCAGTCGTCATCCTGGAACGCTGTCGATGTCCCCTCGCCGCCTTCAGCAAACTCTGTTACTGGTGCTGGGCTTCAGCTTGGTACTGAGCGCCTGCAACCGCATCGGCCTGGCGTACCGTCATCTCGACGCCCTGGTGCCCTGGTGGGTCGATGGCTATGTCGAACTCGATCACCAACAGAAGCGCTGGTTCGATCAGCGCCTGGCCGAGCACCTGGACTGGCACTGCCGCACCCAACTGCCGACCTATATCGACTGGCTCGATCAAGCCGACCGTGTGCTGCAAAGCGGCCAGACCGACAGCGCGCAAGTGGCCGAACAGTTGGCGGCCTTGAGCGACGCGCAGCAACGGGTCGCCCAACAGGTCAGCCCGACCCTGGTCGAACTGCTGCGAGGCCTCGACCCGCGGCAGGTGGCGGACCTGCAGGCGTCCGTGGAGGAAAAACACCAGGAGCTGCGGGAAAAATACCTGGCGCCGGTCCTGCCCGAACAGATCCGCCAACGACAGCTACGCCTTGAGAAGCGTCTAAGCCCCTGGCTGGGAGAACTCAACCCGCAACAGCTGGCCCGCATCCGCGCCTGGTCGGTGGCCCAGGGCGAGCAGAACCGCCTGTGGCTGGAGGACAGGGCCCGCTGGCAGGCCGAGCTGTTCGCCGCGCTCGAACAGCGCCACTCCGCGGCGTTCGCCCCCCAGGTGCGACGCCTGCTGCAACAACCGGAAACCTTGCGCGACACGACCTATCGCGAAGCCTTCGAGCGCTCCCAGCAGGCATTGGTCGCGCTGCTTGGCGACTTGCTCAGCAGCGCCGAACCCGACCAGCGCCGCCACTTGCGCAACCGCTTGCGCGAGGTCCGCGAGGAATTCAGCGAGCAGCGCTGCACCACGGCGTGAGGGTTTCCATCTCGGAGGGGCCCACGCCTAGGAGGATCGCCAGCAAGCTGGCTCCTACAGGCTCGATAAATGTCATCGCCGCGCGCGGTGTTCCCCGCGATTTATGCGCTAGGCAATTCCGGCAAACGCCAGTCGATAGGCGCCAGGTCGTGCTGGACGAGAAATTTGTTGGCGCGGGCGAAATGGCCGTTGCCGATAAAGCCACGATAGGCCGACAGCGGCGAGGGGTGGGGCGAGCGCAGGATCAGGTGCTTGGTAGCATCGATCAGTTTTTCCTTGCCCTGGGCATGGGCACCCCAAAGCATAAACACCAGGTGCGGCTGGTGAGCGCTGACGATCTCGATCACCCGGTCGGTGAAGAGCTGCCAGCCCTTGCCGGCATGGGAGCCGGCAATGCCGCGCTCGACCGTCAGCGAGGTATTGAGCAGCAGCACGCCCTGCTCGGCCCAGGCCTCCAGGCAACCGTGCCCGGGCACCTCGAGGTTCAGGTCGCGCTTGAGTTCCTTGAATACGTTCACCAGGGACGGCGGCGCCGGCACCCCCGGCTGCACCGAAAAACACAGACCATGGGCCTGGCCGGGGCCGTGATAGGGATCCTGGCCGAGTATGACCACCTTGACCCGGTCCAGCGGGGCCAGGTTGAGGGCATTGAAAATCAGCGGCCGCGGCGGG
>DATDTH010000806.1:0-2316 GCA_035290985.1 Pseudomonas sp.
GGCGCGCAGGGTCTTGGCCTGGCCGGCGGCATCACGCAGCACCGAGACGCCCTGGAGAATCTCGCAGTATTCGTGTTCGCTGTAGTTCACCGTCCAGTGGCCGACGGCGCCTTCCCAGATGCCGGCATTGAACTGTCCGCAGGGGCTGCCATAGTGATTGCGCACGCTTTGCACGGGGTCGCCGGCGAGCACCTTCTCCGGGCTCGGTCGGTAGGCTTCGGGCCGGGTTGTTACGTGGGCGAAGTCGACGATGGTTTCGATGGACATCAGGGCTTCCAGGCGATGAGGGGTGAAAGGGCGGGCAGTGATCCGGTTTGTGGTTTTTTCTGTTCGGATCGGCGGGTCGCTGCGGCGAATCGGCCGTGTTCAAGGCGGCCGAGCCAGGGGTGTCGATTCGACTTTCAAGGAGTTTATGTTGAATAAAACGAACATGACAAGGGTGTTTAAGGATGATTTGTCAAAAATATTGAAAATTCAGCCCCCTCTGGTTTAGTGTTGTCGGCACCAAAGGCCAATACCCGGCCTTGCAGAATAATTGACAGTGCGCGCGTCGAGCACGCCGCGCCCAACAACAAATAACTTGATAACAAGAGGACGCTCGAATGACTACCTTGACCCGCGCCGACTGGGAACAACGGGCCCAGCAGCTGACCATCGAAGGCCGTGCCTTTATTCAGGGCGAGTACTGCGCGGCGATTTCCGGCGCGACCTTCGAATGCATCAGCCCGGTCGATGGCCGTCTGCTGGGTTTGGTCGCCAGCTGCGACGCCGCCGATGCCGAGCGCGCGGTGCAGGATGCGCGGCGCACCTTCGAGTCGGGCGTCTGGTCGCGCCTGGCACCGGTGGCGCGCAAGGGTGTGATGATCCGTTTCGCCGAGCTGATGGAACAGCATGCCGAAGAGCTGGCCCTGCTGGAAACCCTGGACATGGGCAAGCCGATCGGCGATTCGCTGGCCATTGATGTGCCGAGCGCGGCGCGGGCGATCCGCTGGAGCGGCGAGGCGATCGACAAAATCTACGACGAGGTGGCGGCCACCCCGCATAACGAACTGGGCCTGGTCACCCGCGAGCCGATTGGCGTTGTCGCGGCCATAGTGCCGTGGAACTTTCCGCTGCTGATGAGCTGCTGGAAGCTCGGGCCGGCGTTGTCGAGCGGCAATTCGGTGATCCTCAAGCCCTCGGAAAAATCGCCGCTGACCGCCATTCGAATCGCCCAGCTGGCCATCGAGGCGGGGATTCCGGCCGGTGTGCTGAACGTGCTGCCGGGCTTCGGTCACACGGTCGGCAAGGCCCTGGCCCTGCACATGGACGTCGACACCCTGGTGTTCACCGGATCGACCAAGATCGCCAAGCAGCTGATGATCTATGCCGGCGAATCGAACATGAAGCGGGTCTGGCTGGAAGCCGGCGGCAAGAGCCCGAACATCGTCTTCGCCGATGCCCCCGACCTGCAGGCGGCCGCCGAGTCGGCCGCTGGCGCCATCGCCTTCAACCAGGGCGAGGTCTGCACCGCCGGTTCGCGCCTGCTGGTGGAGCGCTCGATCAAGGAGCGCTTCCTGCCCTTGGTGATCGAGGCGCTGAAAGGCTGGAAGCCGGGCAACCCCCTGGACCCGGCGACCAATGTCGGCGCCCTGGTGGATACCCAGCAAATGAACAACGTGCTGGCCTATATCGAGGCCGGGCATGCCGACGGCGCCACCCTGGTGGCCGGCGGCAAGCGCACCCTGGAGGCGAGCGGCGGTACCTATGTCGAGCCGACCATCTTCGATGGCGTGAACAACGCGATGAGGATCGCCCGCGAGGAGATCTTCGGCCCGGTGCTCTCGGTAATCACCTTCGACACGGTGGAGGAGGCGATCCATATCGCCAACGACTCACCCTATGGCCTGGCCGCCGCAATCTGGACGGCCAATCTGTCCAAGGCCCACCTGACCGCCAAGGCGCTGCGCGCCGGCAGCGTCTGGGTCAACCAATACGATGGTGGCGACATGACCGCGCCCTTCGGCGGCTTCAAGCAGTCGGGCAACGGTCGCGACAAGTCGCTGCATGCCTTCGACAAGTACACCGAGCTGAAAGCCACCTGGATCAAGCTGTAGGTCGCGACTGAGCCGCGCCCCCGGCCTTAGCAGGCCGTTGAAAAACTACCTGCGTTGCCAATACTGCGTTAAAAACAGCCTCAAAATGCTCATTTACTACTAGTAAACTGCGCTTTTTCGGCCGTTTTTGCCTTGTCTTGGCTGCCTCGCCAACATTTTTCAACACCCTGTTAGCCGGGCGCGGTTGGCGACCTTGGCGGCCGGACGTCCTGCATGGGAC
>DATDTH010000807.1:0-6494 GCA_035290985.1 Pseudomonas sp.
TTCCCAACGCTGGCGTCACCAGGACGCCAAACAACAGTGCCAAGGCAACTGCCGGGTGTAACCGCACGCTACGAAACTCACGACCGAAGCCGCCCGGGTTGTACAACGCCGCTTGCCAGTACCGCGCCAACACCAGACTGAGTACGCAGGCCGCCTGCAATGAGGAAGCCAGCAACCCGGTCAGGGTCGGAATCAACGAATCCTGCAAACCTGCGAGTTGCTCGGCCGGCACTTTGGCCTGCTCGATGAACTGCGGCAGCGCTGTGCGGACTGCATCCGCCAAGGCCTCGATCAGCTCACCGGAGGTAGCCCCCAGCACCAGCGCAAACACCACGCCGAGTACAACACTGGCCAACAACGTCCTCATCCAGGAACCGCTGGCGCGCAATACCTGCGCCAACAACAGCGTACCGACCATGATCAGGAGAATGCTCGGATCACCCAGCACCCACCAAGTCACTGCAGGCAACAACGCCCAAATCAGGATGCCGAAAGCATCGTTCATGCCGCGACGCAGCAGTACCAGACTGCCGGCTGCAGCACTCAACCAGAACAACAGCGGCAATGCCGCCGAACCCACCACCACCAGGGTGGCCTGCATACGACCGCGCATGATGAACTCAGCTAAGGCGCGCATGCGATCTATCCCTTACCGTATGTCGACGACCCGGTCTCAGCGGCCGTGGCTGTCGGTGTAGGGCAGCAGGGCCAGGAAGCGGGCGCGCTTGATAGCGGTAGCCAGCTGACGCTGATAACGAGCCTTGGTCCCGGTGATACGGCTAGGTACGATCTTGCCGGTTTCGGAGATGTAGGCTTTCAGAGTGTTGAGATCCTTGTAATCGATCTCTTTCACTTCTTCAGCGGTGAAACGGCAGAACTTACGACGACGGAAAAAACGTGCCATGAGAGTGGCTCCTCAATAAATCCGTGGATTACTCGTCAGCGTTGTCGCTGTCGCTGTTGTCACTGTCATCGCCATCGGCGGAGTCAGCGTGCTCAGGACGGTCACGACGCTCGCGGCGTTCGCTACGGTTTTCCTCAGCCTTGAGCATCTCGGACTGGTCGATAACGGCCTCGTCGCGACGGATGACCAGGTTACGGATCACGGCATCGTTGTAACGGAAGTTGTCTTCCAGCTCAGCCAGGGCTTTGCCGGTGCACTCAACGTTCAGCATCACGTAGTGAGCCTTGTGAACATTGTTGATTGCATAGGCCAGTTGACGACGGCCCCAATCTTCCAGACGGTGAACCTTGCCGCCGTCTTCTTCGATCAGCTTGGTGTAACGCTCAACCATGCCGCCGACTTGCTCGCTCTGATCCGGGTGGACCAGAAAGATGATTTCGTAATGACGCATAAATGCTCCTTACGGGTTGTAGCCTGCCGCCAGACAGCGGTCAGGCAAGGAGTGAATATCACTGTGAGTCTTGCCGAGAGACAGGCACCCGTCAGAAACACGGAAACCGGCCGAGACGGCAAGGCGCGCAATCTTAGAGAAAGGACCGCATGGAAGCAAGATAATTGGCGATTATTTGAACAATGCATCGCGCCGTAGCGGCAAGCCTCAAGCGATCAGCAACAAGCAGACCTGCCGCTGATCGCGCTTGCTCACTTGGGGCTTTTGGCTTGCAGCTTGGCGCTGCTCCTCTGGCGTAGCGCCTCGAACAGGCAGACCCCGGTGGCGACCGAGACATTCAGGCTGCTGACGCTGCCCGCCATGGGCAGGCGCACCAGGTAGTCGCAATGATCACGGGTCAGGCGGCGCATGCCCTTGCCTTCAGCCCCCATGATCAGGATGGTCGGACCGGTCAGGTCCTGCTGGTACAGCTCCTGCTCGGCCTCGCCGGCGGTGCCGACCACCCACAAACCGCGCTGCTGGAGCTTTTCCAGGGTACGCGCCAGGTTGGTGACCGCCACCAGGGGAATCACCTCCGCGGCCCCACAGGCGACCTTGCGCACCGTGGGATTGAGGGTGGCCGACTTGTCCTTGGGCACTATTACCGCCAGCGCCCCGGCGGCATCGGCGGTGCGCAGGCAGGCGCCCAGGTTGTGCGGATCGGTCACACCATCGAGCACCAGGAGCAGCGGCGGCCCCTCGGCGCGGTCGAGCAGTTCGTCGAGCATGGCCTCGCCCCAGACCTGACTGGGGCTGACTTCAGCCACCACGCCCTGGTGCACGCCCTCGACCCAGGCATCCAGTTCACGGCGTTCGGCCTGGCCGACCGCCACCCGCGATTGCGCGGCCAGTTCGATCAGCACCTGGATCCGAGGGTCGTTGCGCCCCTCGGCCAGCCAGACCTGTTTGACCCGCTTGGGGTGGTGCCGAAGCATGGCCTCCACGGCGTGTACGCCGTAGATTTTCTCCAATTGACTCATGACTTGCCCTTGGGCTTGGGCTTGCGTGCGCCGCCGCTTTTCGCCGGCGCCGAGCCGGACTTGGCCGGGCCCTTGCGGTGCGAGGACGGCTTGTCCGCCGCCGCGGCGCGGCCCTTGCCGGATTTACCGGACTTGGCTTCCGCCAGCAGCGCCTGCTTCAGCTCGCGACTCTTGCGCACATCGGCGGCAAGACCGGTTTCCATGGCCGGCGCCGACTTACGCCCGCGCGGGGCCGGCTCATCGGCCGCGCCGCGGCGCTTGCGCCCGATCGGCGCCTCGACCACGCTCGCCGCCATCTCGAAATCGATCTTGCGCTCGTCCAGATCGACGCGCATGACCTTCACCTCGACGCTGTCGCCGAGACGGAAGCTGCGGCCGGTCCGCTCGCCCGCCAGGCGATGGTGCACCGGATCGAAATGGTAGTAGTCGCCCGGCAAGGCGGTGACGTGCACCAGGCCCTCGACGTAGATGTCCTTGAGCTCGACGAACAGGCCGAAGCCGGTCACCGCGGTGATCACGCCCGGGAAGGTTTCGCCGACGCGATCTTTCATGAACTCGCATTTCAGCCAGTTCACCACGTCACGCGTGGCCTCGTCGGCACGCCGCTCGGACAACGAGCACTGCTCGCCGAGCTGCTCCAGGGCCGCCTCGTCGTAGGGGTAGATCCGCGCCTTGGGAATGGTCATGGCGCCGGCCCGCTTGACGTGCGGGGTATCGGACTTGGAACGGATCACGCTGCGGATGGCGCGATGGGTCAGCAGGTCCGGGTAGCGACGGATAGGCGAAGTGAAGTGGGTATAGGCCTCGTAGTTCAGGCCGAAGTGGCCCTGATTGTCGGCGCTGTACACCGCCTGACTCAGGGAACGCAGCATCACGGTCTGGATCAGGTGGAAATCCGGACGCCCCTGGATGCTTTGCAACAGGGCCTGGTAGTCCTTGGGCGACGGACCGTCCTTGCCCTTGTGCAACGACAGGCCCAGCTCGCCGAGGAAGGCCCGGAGTTTTTCCAGACGCTCCGGCGGCGGACCGTCGTGCACCCGGTAGAGCGCGGGGATCTCGTGCTTCTTGAGAAACTCGGCGGTGGCCACGTTGGCCGCCAGCATGCATTCCTCGATCAGCTTGTGCGCATCGTTGCGGGTGGTCGGGCGAATCTCGGCGATCTTGCGCCCCGTGCCGAAGATGATGCGGGTTTCCTGGGTCTCGAAATCGATGGCGCCGCGCACATGACGGGCTTCCAGCAGCACCTTGTACAGCGCATACAGTTGATTGAGGTGCGGCAGCACCTCCTTGTACTCGCCGCGCAGGGCCTTGCCATCGTTGCTTTTCGGATGCTCCAGCATCGCGCTGACCTTGTTGTAGGTCAGGCGCGCGTGGGAGTGGATCACCGCCTCGTAGAACTGGTAATCGGTCATCTTGCCGGTCTTGGAGATCGACATCTCGCAGACCATGGCCAGGCGATCGACCTGGGGATTCAGCGAGCAGAGGCCATTGGACAGCTCCTCGGGCAGCATGGGGATCACCCGCTCGGGGAAATACACCGAGTTGCCGCGCACCTGGGATTCGTCATCCAGGGCCGAACCTATCTTGACGTAATGGGAGACGTCGGCGATGGCCACATAGAGCTTCCAGCCACCGGAAAACAGCCGCCAGCTGCTGCCATTCTTCTCGCAGAACACCGCGTCATCGAAGTCGCGCGCATCCTCGCCGTCGATGGTGACGAACGGCAGATGGCGCAGGTCGACGCGCTTCTCCTTGTCCTTCTCCTCGACTTCCGGCTTGAGCTTGGCCGCTTCTTTCAGCACCGCCTCCGGCCAGACATGAGGGATGTCGTAGCTGCGCAGGGCGACATCGATCTCCATGCCCGGCGCCATGTAGTTGCCGACCACTTCGACCACATCGCCCTGAGGCTGAAAGCGCGGGGTCGGCCAGTGGGTGATCTTCACCTCGACGAACTGCCCCTGCTTGGCCCCGGCATTGCGCCCCGGCGTCACCAGCACTTCCTGCTGGATCTTCGGGTTGTCGGCCACCACGAAGCCGATGCCGCTCTCTTCGTAGTAACGCCCGACTATGCTCTCGTGGGCACGGGAAATCACCTCGACCACCGCGCCTTCGCGACGGCCGCGACGATCCAGGCCGGCGACCCGCGCCAGGGCCCGATCGCCGTCGAACACCAGGCGCATCTGCGCCGGGCTGAGGAACAGGTCATCGCTGCCGTCATCCGGCACCAGGAAACCAAAACCATCCCGGTGGCCGCTGACGCGCCCCAGGATCAGGTCGAGCTTATCCACCGGTGCATAGGTGCCACGGCGGGTGTAGATCAGTTGACCGTCGCGTTCCATGGCGCGCAGCCGACGGCGCAAGGCTTCCAGCTGCTCCTCGGTGGTCAGGCCGAATTCGGCCACCAGCTCTTCACGATTGGCGGGCGAACCGCGATCGGAGAGTTGCTTCAGGATCAGCTCACGGCTGGGAATGGGGTTTTCGTATTTTTCCGCTTCACGGGCGGCCTCGGGATCGAGGGATTGCCAATCGGCCATTAGAAAGAATTCACCTTGTCTATACAGAATAGTTTTGTCATACGCGGGTTCGTCATGAGCCCATTAGAGCGCAAATGAAGCGCGAAAACGCTATCTTGGTCTGCCTGGCGTCACGAATAAAGTTTTTTTTCACTCGGGGCTTTACAAGGTCCCGGGGCGTCCGTATATTTCGCGCCCACAACGACGACAAAGGTTGTTGGAGTTGCAAGTAACCGAGCGATCGGCGAACCCAACGAAATGCCCAGATGGTGAAATTGGTAGACACGCCAGCTTCAGGTGCTGGTGACCTTACGGTCGTGGAAGTTCGAGTCTTCTTCTGGGCACCAATTCAACGAAACCGAGCCAAGCGCTCGGTTTTGTGCTTTTTCGGATCTGCATTTATCCAACCCGCAATCGCCGAAGGCGCGCGCGGGGGTTTACAAGGTCAAAAAGCCGCCGTATAGTGCGCGCCGACAACGACGCAAGAAGTTGTAGCAGTTGCAAGTACCTGAGCAATCAGCGAAAATCAACGAAATGCCCAGATGGTGAAATTGGTAGACACGCCAGCTTCAGGTGCTGGTGACCTTACGGTCGTGGAAGTTCGAGTCTTCTTCTGGGCACCAATTCAAAAAAACCGAGCCAAGCGCTCGGTTTTTTTATGCCTGCCATTCCCCCCAGACCCGCGGGCTTCGCCGAAGCGTTTTTGTAGGGTGCGCCGCGTGCACCGGGAGATCAGCGTGGCGACGATGCTTCGGCGGTGCGCTGAGCGTAGCGACGCCCGGCGCACCCTACGGCCGCCGTGTTTTTCAGACGGGCGCTCGGAAGCAGACGGACTTTTCGCGAAAATGCTCTAGACCCGAAACTGCCCCAGGCTGGCCTTCAGCTGCGACGCCAGCCCATCCAGTACCCGCCCACTGCTGGCCGTAGCAGCCACCGCCTCGGCGGCGCGTTGCGCCTCCACATGGATCACCTCGACCCGCCCCCGCACCGCCATGGCCCCATCGGCCTGATGCCCGGCCGCCTGGGTCGCGGTATTGATCGCGCCATGCACCTCGTCCACCGCCACCTGCACCGATTGCTGCAGGCGCGCACTGTCGTGCAGGGCGGCCAAGCCCTCTCCCGCCTGCTGGCGCGCCTGGCCGATGACCGCCACCGCCTCCCGCGCCCCCTGCTGCAGGGCACCGATATGCGCCTGGATATCCCCTGTCGACTGCTGGGTCTTGCTCGCCAGCGCCCGCACCTCGTCCGCTACCACCGCGAAACCGCGCCCGCTCTCGCCGGCCCGCGCCGCCTCGATCGCCGCGTTCAAGGCCAGCAGGTTGGTCTGCTCGGCGATGCCATGGATCACCGACAGCACCACCTCGATCTGTTCGCTCTGCCGGGCCAGCCGCTCGATCACCGCCGAACCCGCCTCGACCCGATTGACCAGGGCCTCGATCAGCGTCCCGACCCGGGTGGCAATCACCGCATTTTCATTGGCCGCCTGACGAATCGCCGCGACCCGCTGCAGCGCCGCCTGCATCGCCCGGCTCTCCGCCTGGGCATCCTCCGCCATCAGCGCCAGTGCCTCCAGGCTGCCCGCCACCTCATCGCGCTGGCGCCCCGCC
>DATDTH010000808.1:0-15540 GCA_035290985.1 Pseudomonas sp.
TGCCGCCGCACAAGCGCGACATCGGCATGGTGTTCCAGAACTACGCGCTCTTCCCCCATATGACGGTGGCGGAGAACCTGGCCTTTCCCCTGACAGCTGCGCCGGGTAGCGGCTGGCGAAGGCATCCAGCTGCACCATGGACAACGCCCGCTTGACTCGCTCGCGCACGTCGGTCTTGTTCATGCCGCGCACGGTCAGGGGAAAGGCCAGGTTCTCCGCCACCGTCATATGGGGGAAGAGCGCGTAGTTCTGGAACACCATGCCGATGTCGCGCTTGTGCGGCGGCACGTTATTGATCGAGCGGCCGGCGAGCAGGATCTCGCCCGCGGTGGGCGTCTCGAAGCCGGCCAGCATCATCAGGCTGGTGGTCTTGCCGGAGCCGGATGGCCCCAGCAGGGTGAGAAACTCGCCTTGGCGAATATCCAGGTTGAGGTCCTTGACGATCAGGTTTTCACCGTCGTAGCTCTTCTGCACGCCACGAAAGCTCACCAGCACTTCATTCGCCTCATTCCCCACATGCGCCACGCCCATAATCGCCCCTTCGAGTCATATTCGCGTTTTACGAAACCATGCACTGAGCCTAGAGAAGGCTGGGCGGAGCGCAAATCGGGCGGCAGGAGAGACTGCTATCAGGACTCGGGAAGAATGGGGGTAGGCATCGCCCTACAAGGATGACGCTCAGGGGCATGGCCGACGGCGATCGCCACGCCGCGACTGGGCCCAGGCGAATGGCGGCACCCGGCCCATGTCGTAAATAGACTCGCGCCTACGTAGGATGGGTGGGGCCGCCTAGGTTGAGCGCAGCGATACCCATGCTGAAAGCAGAGGGTGCGTGAACCGGCCTTTCGGTACGCACGGTGTTCCGCCTCAGATCAGCTTATGCTCCATGGCATAGCGCACCAGGTCCGCCACCGAATGGGCGTTGAGCTTGAGCATCAGGCGCGCCTTGTGGGTACTGATGGTCTTGCTGCTGAGGGCCAGTTGCTGGGCGATATCGTTGACATTGGCGCCCTGGGCCAGGCGCTCGAATACCGAGAACTCACGCTCCGACAACAGCGCGTGGGGCGGCCGCGAATCGGTCAGGCCGACCTCGAACACCATGCGGTCGGCCAGCCCCGGGTCGATATAGCGCCCCCCTCCGGCGACCCGGCGAATCGCTGTCAACAGCAAGGCCGGATCGCTGTCCTTGGTGGCGTAGCCGGCCGCGCCGACCTTCAGCGCGCGGGCCGCCATCTGCGCCTCGTCGTGCATCGACAGCACCAGGATGGCCGGCGGCTGAGGCAGGGCGCGGATCCGCGGAATCGCCTCCAGGCCATTGACCCCAGGCATGGAGATATCCAGCAGCACCACCTCGCAGGGGGTGTGGCGCAGGGTCTCGAGCAATTGTTCACCATTGCTCGCCTCCCCCACCACGAGCAGGTCCTTGGCCAGGCCGATCAACTGCTTGATGCCCTCGCGGACTATGGTGTGGTCTTCGGCGACCAGTACACGAATCACTTGGCGTCTCCTTAATCCAGGGGAATGCACACATTCAGGGTGGTACCCAGGCCCAGCTGGCTGTCGAGGCTCAGGCTGCCGCCGAGCATCAGCACCCGCTCGCGCATGCCGACCAGGCCGAAGGAGCTGGGCCGTCCCGTGGGTATCAGGAAACCGCAGCCATCGTCGCTGACGGTCAGGCACAAGGCACCGTCCTCCAGCACCAGGCGCACTTCGACAGTATGCGCCTGGGCATGGCGCATCACATTGGTCAGGGCTTCCTGGAGGATGCGGAACAGGCCGATGGCCTTGGCATCGGCCAGGGCCGGCAGGTTGTCCGGAACCTGCACCAGGCAGGGGATCTGGGTGCGAGCCTCGAAGCGTTGCGCCTGCCACTCGATGGCCGAGGCGATGCCGGCGTCGAGAATTGGGGGGCGCAGCGCGGTGGCCACGTCGCGCACCAGTTGGAACAGCTGGGCGATCAGGCGCTTCATATGCTCCAGCCGCGCGCTCAGACCCGTATCGAGTTCGGCGTAGGCCAGTTCGCACATGGCGGTTTCCAGCTTGAGCACGGTCAGCACCTGGCCCAGTTCATCGTGAACCTCCCGGGCGATGCGAGCCTTTTCTTCCTCCCGTACGCTTTCCAGGTGCGCCGACAATTCGCGCAGCTGGGAGCGCGACTCGCCCAGGGCCAGCTCGATGCGTTTGTTGTCGCTGATATCCCAGACGATGCCGTCCCAGACCACCCGCCCGCCTTCGAACCGCCGCGCGATGGCCTTGATGTCGGCCCAGCGCTGCTCGCCCGTGCGGGTCAGGATGCGCCCCTGCCAGTGCCAGTCGCTGTCGTCCGCCAACGCCTCGTCCTGGCTATGGTGATAGCTGCCGCGATCCTCCTCATGGACCAGGCTGCGGATGCCGCGATCGGTCGCCAGCAGGGTACTGGCGGAATAGCCGACCAGGTTGGCGCTGCCTTCGCTGATAAAGGCGAACTCCACCGCGGCGCCGGGCTGCGCCCGTTCCAGGCGAAAGACCAGGCCGGGCACGTTGGCCGCAATACCCTTGAGCCGCGCCTCGCTCTCCTGCAGGGCGGCCAGGGCCCGGCGCCGCTCGGTGACGTCGGTGATATACACCACCAGGTACTCGGCCTCGCGAAAGCGCAGGAAGCTCAGGGACACATCCGCCGGCAACGGGCTGCCATCGGCGCGCAGGCAGTTGGTCTCGAAACTCAGCGGCCCCGCGGCGCTGACCCGCACCTGGCGCCACAGCGTCAGCCAGCGGTCCATGGACAGGCTCGGCTCGAACTCGACCAGGGGCCGGTTGACCACAGCCCCCGGCGCATAACCGAGCATCTGCTCCGCCGCCTGGTTGGCATAGCGCACATGGCTGTCCCAGTTGACCCAGAGGATGCCGACCGTACTCTGGTCGATGGAAAACTGGCTCAGGCGCAATTCGGCCTCGGTCGCCTCGCGCAGTTCGATCGCCTGCCGGGTGTCGAACAGCCGCGCCTCCAGGCCATGCTGCTGACGACGCCCGCTCAGGAGCCCGGCCAGGGCCACCAGCAGCGACAGGCCGAGCAGCAGGCTGAGGTTCTGCCAGAAACCCGAGGAGTCGATCAGGCGCGGGTATTTCGGCGCCAGCCAGCGATCATGCAATTGATCCAGGTCCCTGGCGGGGATGCTGGTCAAGGCCGCTTCGAGAATCGCCGCCAGCTGTGGCCAATCCCGCCGCGAAGCGATCCTCAGCAATTGCGGCAGGCCGATATCGCCGACCACCGCCAACCCGGCGAACTGGCTTTCCCGGGACAGTCGGCTGAGTTGCGCCTCGTCGACCACGGCAAAGTTCACCTGCTGGCCGCGCAGCAATTGCAGGGCCTGGCGCTCCGAGGTCACGGCCTTCAACTCGAGGTTCGGGTAGGTGGTGCGCAGGTAATCCGCCACCACGCTGGGGCTTTTGACCGCAATCGGCTCACGCGGGCCAAGCCGATCCAGGTCCAGGGCCGCGCCCTCGGTACGCGCCCCGACCACCAGATGAGGGACCCGCATGTAAGGGTCGGAAAACAGCCAGGCGCGCAACCCGGCCGGGGTCTGGCTGAGGCCCGGGGCAAAATCGACCTGCCGCGCCTGCACCGCCGCCTGCAGCGCGTCCATGCTCTCGTAGCGCTGCCAGCGCAGCTCGACCTGCAGCGCCTGGGCCAACCAGCGGGTCAGCTCCACGTTGAGCCCGGACAGGGTCTGCAAACGTGGGTCGAACTGGGCATAGGGAGCCTGCATCACCAGGCCCACACGCAACTGCCGATGGGCCTGCAACCAACTGCGCTGCGCCGGATCGAGCGACAGCCCCCGAGGGTCCGGCACGGATGCCGCACGCGCGGGGGCGTGCAGCAGAATGCCCAGCAAGGCCGCAGCCAGTAACAATCGAATCATGCAAAACACCGCGTGGCTTGGGCCGAAGACATTCGCTATACCTTACGCCAGGATGCAGTCCAGACCGGCCTGACAAATTGTCGCCGACGCAGTAGGCTGCCTTATCCCCCCACACCTGGATAGCCATGATGCACCGCCACCAAGGTTCGACACGCGCCCTGCTGTGCCTGATGCTTTTGCTGCCCCTGGCGCTGCCCGTTCAGGGCGAGGACAGTATCACCCCCGCAGCCGATGATGCGGCTGCCGCAGCGCCGGCTGCCGCAGCGACTCCGACAAGCACGGAGTCTGCCACGGCCGAGGCACCCGCCGCGGAGCCCGAAGCCGCCCCCCCAACCCTGGACGAACGCAGCCAGGTCGAAGCCAAGGCCCTGGAACGGCAACTGCCGCCAGGCGGACAGCAGCAATTGCAGGCCGGAGCCGATACCTTCCTGGCCCTGTGGCAGCCGGCCAATGTTGGCGAACCCAGCGGTGTCGTGATTCTGCTGCCCGGTGACGGCGAAAGCGCCGATGCGCCCCGAGCCATAGGCCCCCTGCGGCACAAGCTGCCGGACGTCGGCTGGCATAGCCTGAGCCTGACCCTGCCCGACCCCAAGGACGCCCCCCTGCCCCCTGTGCTGCCACTGGCCACCCATACGCCAGTGCCCGCAAGCGAGGGCACGCCGACCGGCGAGGCTGCCGCCGCGGCCGAAACCGAGCCAGGAGCGCCAGAGTCCCCTGCCGATCCAGCGGCCAGCCCGGCAGAGGCGAACGCAGTACCTGCGGCAGCCCCCTTGCTCACCCCCGAGGAGCAGAGCAAGGCCCATGCCGAACGTGTGCTGGCGCGCATCGAGGCCGGCATCGCCTTTGCCGAACAGCAGCAAGCCACGACCCTAGTGCTGCTGGGCCATGGCAGCGGGGCCTATTGGGCCGCGCGCTACCTGGCCGAACGCAAGCCGGCGCAGGTCAAGAACCTGCTGCTGGTGGCGGCCGAGGTACCCGCAGGCTTCAGCCCACCGCTGGAAGAACTGGTGCCTGGCCTGCAACTGGCCACCGGCGACTTTTTCTATAAAGATCAGGCGGTCGATCGCACCGCCGCAACCACCCGCCTGCAGGCCAGCAAACGGCAGAAGCACCCGGCTTATATCCAGGTCGCGATGAAAGCCTTGCCGGGCAACCCCGGCATCGAGCAGGAACAGCTGTATCGCCGCATCCGCGGCTGGCTGAGCCTGCAGTTCAAGGCCACGGAGCCGGCCGTACCCTAACGGAAACCCAGGCGCTCGCGAATCAGGCGGTAGGCCTGGTGCAGGTCACGGGTCTTTTCCGTAGCCTCGCGCACCCCGGCCGGACTCGCGCCGCTGCCCGCCACCTTGTCCGGATGATGGCGACTGAGCAGACGCCGATAGGCGCGCTTGATCTGCACCGGCTCGCTGTCGCCGCTCACCCCCAGCAGGCGCAAGGCGTCCTGATAGGCGCTCGACGCGCTCGCGCGGGCAACCGGGCGCGGCGCGCAATCGGCAGCCAAGGCCTCCAGGGCCTCGCGCCGCCAGCCCAGCCACTGACCCCAACGCAGAATCAGTTGCCGCTCCTGGGTCGCGACCCGCCCGTCCGCCCAGGCCATGCGCCAGCAGGCGCGCAGCAAGGCCTCGGCTGGTCCGCGGCGCTGGCGCAATTGCCGCAGGGGCGCGCGCACCTTGGGTGTGCCGGCCTTGCCCCGGGCGAACGCGGCTATGGCGCGCTGCTGGGCGGATTCGTCCAGACCCAGGCGGCGCATCTCGGCACGCGCCTGCTGGATATGCGCCTGCAGCACCTGACCCTGGCTCTTGGCCAGGTGGCCGAGCAGAACGAACAGCAGTTCCTCATCCGGCCATTCCCGCCCCAGGCGCTGACGCAGCTCGGCCCAGGATTGCACGCCCAGCCGCCGGTCCAGCACCTGCCCGAGCAGGGCGCCAAGCAGGGCCCCGGGGATGCTGGCCAAAGCCAGGCCGGCGCAGGCACCGAGCAGAGTCGCCGGCCAGATCATTCAGGCCTCCGCCGCGAGCAGGGACTCGACTTCGGCCAGGCGCTCGTGAGTGCCGACATCCACCCAGCGTCCGGAGAAACGCTCGCCGCTGACCTGCCCCTCGGCCATGGCCCGGCGCAGCAGCGGCGCCAGCTTGAAGGCCCCAGGCGAACAGCCGGTGAACAGCCGCGGATCCAGTACCGCGATCCCGCTGTAGGTCAGGCTGGGTACTCCGGCCTGACCTTCGCCGACCTGCCCCTCGACCAGAGCAAAATCGCCTTCGGGGTGGTGGGCGGGATTATCCACCAGCACCAGGTGAGCCAGTCCAGCCAAGGGTCGCGCCAAGGCGGTGAAGGGGTAGTCGCACCAGATGTCGCCATTGATCAGCAGAAAAGGCCCGTCGCCCAGCAGCGGCAGGGCACGGAAGATACCGCCCCCGGTTTCCAGGGGTTCGCCCTCGGCGGAGTAGCGGATCTCGACGCCGAAACGCCGACCATCGCCCAGGTGATCCTCGATCTGCTGGCCGAGCCAGGCGTGATTGATCACCACCTCGCTCACCCCGGCCGTGGCCAGGGCCCGCAGGTGGTACTCGATCAGCGGCACGCCCGCGACCCGCACCAGGGGCTTGGGCGTGTGCAGGGTCAGCGGACGCAGGCGCTCGCCCTTGCCCGCGGCCAGTATCATGGCCTTCATGCCGGAATGCCTGAGGACCGGCACGGTAACCCCTCGAGCAACAGCCCGAGCTCGGCCAGTTCGGGGCGTCGCGCCAGCACGGCCTGGATATAGGCGAAGAAACGCGGCACATCCCCCAGGTACTTGGGCTTGCCATCGCGGTGACAGATACGGGCGAAAATGCCGATCACCTTGAGGTGGCGCTGCACGCCCATCAGGTCGCTGGCACGCAGGAAGTCATCCAGTTCGGCCTGAACCCCAATACCGGCCGCCCGCGCCTGATGCCAATACTGCTCCAGCCATCCCTGAACCCGGTCTTCCGGCCAGCTGAGAAAGGCATCCTTGAACAGGCTCGTCACGTCATAGGTCACGGGACCATAGACCGCATCCTGGAAATCCAGCACCCCTGGATTCGGCAGGCTGTGCATCAGGTTGCGCGGCATGTAGTCACGGTGTACCAGCACCTGGGGCTGCGCCAGGGCACTCTCGACCAGCAGGTCGCAGATGCGCTGCCAGGCTGCCAAGGGTTCGCCCTCCAGCTGAATCCCCAGCTCATGCCGCAGGTACCAGTCGGGAAACAGCTGCAGTTCGCGACGCAGCAGGGCGTCATCGTAATGGGGCAAGGGCGCCGTCGACGGCAACTGCTGGAACGCCAGCAGCGCCTGCAGGGCATCGACAAACAACGGGGCGGCGTTGTCGGTATCGATCACATCCAGATAGGTTTGCCGGCCCAGGTCCGACAGCAGCAGAAACCCCCGTTCCAGGTCGGCGGCCAGCACCTGGGGCACGTTCACCCCGGCCCCAGCCAGCAGCTCGGCGACCTGGACGAAGGGCCGACAATCTTCCTGAGGCGGCGGCGCATCCATCAGGATAAAGCTGCGCCCGCCCCCCTCCCAGCGAAAATAACGGCGGAAACTGGCATCGCTGCTGGCCGCCACCAGGGTCGCAGAAGGAACCGGCCCCCAGCCCCGGTCAGCGAAGAGCGCCGCCAGGTGCGGGGCGAACCATTGGGTAAGCTGTTCTAAACGTCTATCTTCATCAGGCATTGCCAGGGTCTCCGACGGCGCTAGCCGTTGCGCGGGTCATGCTTTATTATCCAGCATCTTTTTCAGCCCATCGAGAGGCGCGTGCCCCCAGGGGCTCATGCGCGCAGGAAGCCCGGACTAACAGATGGCAGTAAAATACCCCGCGTTTCATAAAAAATTCCCGCTGATCGTGACCGGCAGTCTGCTGGCGCTACAGCCCCTGGCCGCTTCGTTCGTGGTCGCCGCCGAGCAGTTCGACTGCCAGGCCGGCGCCTCCGGCGGTTGGGCCTGCGCGCCCAAGAGCAGCACGGCCGTCGTGCCGCCGCGCCCGGTGCACAGCACCGCTGCGGTGAGTTCGACCGCCGGCACGGCGGCCGAGGGCACGAGTGATAACAGCGCCGCGGGTAAAACACAAACCGCGACCCTGGTCACCGAGAGCAAGGGCAAAGGCCTGAGCTCGCGCAGCGCCGACTATAGCCATTTGGACTGGGTGCCACGGGAAAAACTCACTTCTGCGCAACTGGCCGAAGTCGGCCCTTACTGCGCCGGCAGCTATATCGAGCCGATCCGTCCGGGGATGAACGATGACACCCCGATGGACGAGGCGCCGATGTTCCTCTCGGCCAAGGCCTCCCGCTACGAGCAGGAGCAGCAGGTCGCGACCCTGGCCGGCAATGTGGTGCTGCGCCAGGCCGGCATGCAGGTGGAGGCCGAAGAGGCCAATCTGCGCCAGGCCGAGAACAAGGGCGAGCTGATCGGCAACGTACGGCTGCGCGACCAGGGTTTCCTGGTGGTGGGCGATCGCGCCGAACTGCAACTGGACACCGGTGAAGCCAAGGTCGAGAACGCCGAGTACGTTCTGCACAAAGGGCACGTGCGCGGCAGCGCCCTGTATGCCAAACGCCAGGAAGACGCCATTATCCGCCTCAAGGACGGGACCTATACCCGTTGCGAGCCGGGTCAGAACAGCTGGCACCTGAAGGGCAACAATATCAAGCTGAATCCGGCCACCGGCTTCGGCACCGCCACCAACGTCACCCTTCGGGTGAAGAACATTCCGGTGTTCTACACCCCCTATATCTATTTCCCGATCGACGACCGCCGCCAGTCCGGCTTTCTCGCGCCGAGCCTCAGCTCGTCCAGCGACAACGGCCTGACGCTGCAAACGCCCTACTACTTCAATCTGGCGCCCAACTACGACGCCACCCTCTACCCCAGCTACATGGCCGATCGCGGCCTGCTGATGGAAGGCGAGGGGCGTTACCTGACCAAGAGCAGCGAAGGCCAGTTGGGCGCCGCGTTCCTCAACGACGAAAACGACGACCGCAAGCTGCAGTCCGATTACGAGGAGCAGCGCTGGCTCTACAGCTGGCAGCATAAGGGCGGCCTGGATTCGCGCCTGCTGGCCGAGGTCGACTACACCGATATCAGCGACCCTTACTACTTCCAGGACCTGAGCACCGACCTGGGCATCGACAGCCCGGATTTCGTCGACCAGCGCGGCGCCCTGACCTACCGCGGCGACAGCTATTTCGCCCAGTTGAGCGCCCATGCCTACGAGCGGGCCACTGTGTCGAACATCACGCCCTATGACCGCATGCCGCAGATCACCTTCGCGGGCGCCTTGCCGTTCCAGCCGGGCGGGCTGAATATCAGCTACGGCAGCGAGCTGGTGCGCTTCGATCGTGACCTGC
Source organism: Pseudomonas sp. (assembly GCA_035290985.1). Taxonomy (GTDB): domain Bacteria; phylum Pseudomonadota; class Gammaproteobacteria; order Pseudomonadales; family Pseudomonadaceae; genus Aquipseudomonas. The sequence continues at coordinate 9,269 of DATDTH010000808.1, forward strand.
GCGATGGTAACTTCATCAACGAGGACGGCAACCCCGAGCTCTGGTACGACAACAACGTCAGGGGCCTGGCCCGCGCCAATGGCACGCGCCTGCACCTGGAGCCGGGCGTCAGTCTGCCGATGAACGCGACCTGGGGCTATGTGACGCCCTCGCTGAAATACGCCTACACACAGTATGACCTGGACCTGGATTCCCAAGGCAAGCAGGACCTGGCCGTTGCCGGTCAGTCCTTCGAATCCTCGCCCGATCGCGGCGTGCCCATCCTCAGCGTCGACAGCGGCCTGTATTTCGACCGCAACACCGAAGTGTTCGGCAAGGCCTACCGTCAGACCCTGGAACCGCGCCTGTTCTACCTCTATGTTCCCGAGGAAGACCAGACCGAGATCCCGGTCTTCGATACTGGCGAGAACACCTTCAACTACGCCTCGCTGTTTCGCGAGAACCGCTTCTCCGGCAAGGACCGGATCGGCGACGAGAACAAGATTTCCCTGGGGCTGACTAACCGCTGGATCGAGGCGAACGGCTTCGAACGTCAGCGCGTCAGCATCGGCCAGGCCTTTTACCTGGCCGACCGCGAGGTGCAGTTGCCGGGCATCGATTACAAGACACGGGATGACGCGAAATTCGACACCTCGCCCTACGCCCTGGAATACCTGTTCCGCTTCAATCGCGATTGGCGCTTCAGCTCGGACTTCAACTGGGACAAGAACACCCACAGCACCCGCTCCGGCAGTGCCATGTTCCACTACCAGCCCGAGGCCAATCCGAACAAGGTGGTCAACGCCGGTTATCGCTATCGCAACGACACCGTGCGTTTCGACCAGTCCACTGGCAACTGGGTAGTGGGCGGCGGTGACTTCGGCGTGCCAGGCGCACCCGACTACATCAAGGACTACTACAAGATCAGCCAGCATGACTTCTCGACCATCTGGCCGATAGTCCCGCAATGGAGCGCCATCGGCCGCTGGCAGTACGACTACAACCGCAACCGTACCCTGGAAGCCTTCGGCGGCTTCGAATACGACAACTGCTGTTGGAAACTGCGTCTGATCAATCGCTACTGGGTCGATTATGACGAGGTCAGCCTCAACCCCGAACTCAACCAGCAAGGCGACCACGGCATCTTCCTGCAGATCGTGCTGAAGGGGCTCGGCGGCGTCGTTGGCAACAAGGTAGAGAGCTTCCTCGACCAAGGCATTCAAGGTTATCGTGAACGTGAAGATCAAGCTTTCTGATTGTCTGCGCCCGCTGCTGCTGGGCGCACTGTTCCTCGCCACCTCGGCCCAGGCCGAGGTTCAGCCCCTCAACCGCGTCGTAGCCATAGTCGATAACGACGTGATCATGCAGAGCCAACTGGACCTGCGCCTGCGCGAGGTCCAGCAGACCATCGCCAAGCGCGGCGCGGCCCTGCCGCCCGAGCATGTGCTGGGTCAGCAGGTGCTCGAACGCCTGATCATCGAGAACATCCAGCTGCAAATCGGCGAACGCTCGGGTATCCGCATCACCGACGAAGAGCTGAACCAGGCGATCGGTACCATTGCCCAGCGCAACGGCATGACCCCCGAGCAGTTCCGCGCGGCCCTGGCACAGGACGGCCTGTCCTTCGACGACGCCCGCGACCAGGTGCGCCGCGAGATGGTGATCAGTCGGGTACGCCAGCGCCGGGTCGCCGAACGGATCCAGGTCACCGATCAGGAAGTGCAGAACTTCCTCGCCTCGGACATGGGCAAGGTGCAGCTGTCCCAGGAATTCCGCCTGGCCAATATCCTGATCCCGGTTCCGGAAAGCTCCTCGCCCGAGACCATCCAGGCCGCCGAGCGCCAGACCAAGGAGCTCTACGAGCAACTGCAGCAAGGCGCCGACTTCGCCCAACTGGCGATTGCCCGCTCAGCCAGTGAAACCGCCCTCGAAGGCGGCGAAATGGGCTGGCGCAAGGCCGCCCAGTTGCCACCGCCCTTCGATGGCATGGTCGGCGCCCTGAGCGTGGGCCAGGTCACCGAGCCGGTGCGCACGCCCGGCGGCTTCATCATGCTCAAGCTGCTGGAAAAACGCGGCGGCGAGACCCAGGTACGCGACGAAGTCAATGTGCGGCATATCCTGATCAAGCCCAGCGAGATTCGCAGCGAAGAGGAAACTCAGCGCCTGGCCGAACGCCTGTACGAACGGATCAAGGCCGGCGAAGACTTTGCCGAACTGGCGAAAAGCTTCTCCGAAGACCCGGGTTCGGCCCTTAACGGCGGCACACTCAGCTGGGTCGATCCCAACACCCTGGTACCGGAGTTCCGCACGGTCATGGCCAACACGCCCAGCGGCGAGCTGTCCAAGCCGTTCAAGAGCCCCTACGGCTGGCACGTACTGGAAGTCATGGGCCGCCGCGCCACCGACAGCAGTGCCCAGGTCCGTGAGCAGCAGGCCCAGAGCGTATTGCGCAACCGCAAGTACGAGGAAGAGTTGCAGGCCTGGCTGCGCCAGATCCGCGACGAAGCCTACGTCGAGATCAAGCTGTAACGGGGCGACCCGCCGCAGGAATCAAGCCCGGCTTCATGCACAATGCAGAACCGGGCTTTTTTTCGCCCCCAGGACTGTATCGATGTCCGCCATTGCGCCCACCGTCATTGCAGTGAGAACTCACCCATGACCACTTCCCTATTCGCCCTGACCCCCGGCGAGCCCGCCGGCATAGGCCCGGACCTCTGCCTGCTGTTGGCCCGCGCGGCACAGCCCCAGGCGCTGGTGGCCATCGCCAGCCGTGCCTTGCTGACCGAACGCGCCACCCAGCTGGGTCTGACCATCGAACTGCTGAACGCCGCACCCGGTCACTGGCCGGATCGCCCGGCCCCCGCCGGCAGCCTGTATGTCTGGGACACGCCCTTGCAGGCACCGGTAACCGTGGGACAACTTGACCCGGGCAATGCCGCCTATGTACTGGAAACCCTGACTCGCGCCGGCCAGGGCTGCCTGGACGGCGTCTTTGCCGGCATGATCACCGCCCCGGTACACAAGGGCGTGATCAACGAGGCGGGTATCGCTTTTTCCGGGCACACCGAATTCCTCGCCGACCTGACCCAGACCGCCCAGGTGGTGATGCTGCTGGCCACCCGCGGACTGCGTGTGGCCCTGGTGACCACCCACTTGCCGCTGAAGGACGTGGCGGCCGCCATCACCCCCGAGCGGCTGGAGCGGGTCACGCGCATCCTGCATGCCGACCTGGTGCACAAGTTCGGCATCCCCGCGCCGCGCATCCTGGTCTGCGGCCTCAATCCCCACGCCGGCGAAGGCGGGCATCTGGGCCGCGAAGAACTCGAGGTGATCGAACCGACCCTGGCCCGCCTGCGCCTCGAGGGGCTCGACCTGGTCGGCCCGCTGCCGGCCGACACCCTGTTCACCCCCAAGCATCTGGAACACTGCGACGCGGTCCTGGCGATGTACCACGACCAGGGGCTGCCGGTACTCAAGTACAAGGGCTTCGGTGCCGCGGTCAACGTGACCCTGGGCCTGCCGATCATCCGCACCTCGGTCGACCACGGCACCGCCCTGGACCTGGCCGGCAGCGGTCGGATCGACAGCGGCAGCCTGCAGGTCGCCCTGGAAACCGCCTATCAGATGGAAGCAGCCATAAGCCATAAGAGCAGCTGCAAGCGGCAAGATTCGTAGGGCGGGTGGGGCCGCCTAGGTTAGCCGCGCGGAAAGCCGATCTGGCCACCCACGCCGCACCCGCCGCACCCGCCGCGCGGCGTAACCCGCCATAGCGACCCCATTAACCGCTATCGGCAAAAACCGCCCTGGCCGGGCAAGGTGCCGAGCGCGGCCGCAACTGGTAAGCTTGCACCCTTCTTTTTCGCTTTCTGCTCTTGCTTGATGCTTGTGGCCCGAAGCTTGGAGCCGTCCCGATGCCCGAATACCAACACCGCGCGCGCAAGCGTTTCGGCCAGAACTTCCTGCATGACGCCGGCGTGATCCACCGCATCCTGCGCGCCATCCATGCGCTGCCCGGCGACCAGTTGGTGGAAATCGGCCCAGGCCAGGGCGCCCTGACCGAGGGCCTGCTCGGCAGTGGCGCACGCCTGGACGTGGTGGAACTGGACCTGGACCTGATCCCCATCCTCAGCCACAGGTTCGGTAGCGTACCGGGATTCACCCTGCACCAGGGCGATGCGCTGAAATTCGACTTCGCCAGTCTGGGCGGCGCGCCGCAAAGCTTGCGGGTGGTCGGCAACCTGCCCTACAACATCTCGACACCGCTGATCTTCCACCTGCTGAACCATGCGCATCTGTTTCGCGACATGCATTTCATGCTGCAGAAGGAAGTGGTCGAGCGCCTGGCGGCAACGCCCGGCGGCGGCGACTGGGGCCGGCTGTCGATCATGGTGCAGTACCACTGCCGCGTGGAGCACCTGTTCAACGTCGGCTCCGGTGCCTTCAAGCCGGCGCCCAAGGTCGACTCGGCCATCGTACGCCTGGTGCCTCATGCCCAGTTGCCGCACCCGGCCAAGGACCACAAACTGCTCGAGCGGGTGGTCCGCGAGGCCTTCAACCAAAGGCGCAAGACCTTGCGCAACACCCTCAAGGCCTTGCTCGACAGCGAGGCCATCGAGGCCGCCGGCGTGGATGGCAGCCTGCGCCCGGAACAGCTGGACCTGGCCGCGTTCGTCCGCCTCGCCGACAAGCTGAGCGAGCAGACAAGCGCCACCTAAACTCAATTTTTCGGCCGTTTGCCACGCCGCGTTGCCACTTAGGGCCCATCCATGTCCGATCCCCGCTATCAGATCGATGTCAGCGTCGTCAGCCGCTACCTGCCGGAGCAATCCGAGCCGGAGCAGAACCGCTTCGCCTTCGCCTACACCGTGACCATCCACAACGCCGGAGAACTGCCCGCCAAACTGCAGTCGCGGCACTGGGTGATCACCGATGGCGACGGCCACAAGCAGGAGGTGCGCGGTCCTGGCGTGATCGGCCAGCAACCGCTGATCGCCCCCGGGCAGAGCCACACCTACAGCAGCGGCACCTTGCTGAGCAGCCGGGTCGGCACCATGCAGGGCAGCTACCAGATGCTCGCCGACGACGGCAAGCGCTTCGATGCCATCATCGCCCCCTTCCGCCTGGCCGTACCCGGGGCGCTGCATTAAATGACGGTCTATGCCGTCGGCGATCTGCAGGGCTGCCTGGCGCCCCTGAAGTGCCTGCTGCAAGGCGTCGCCTTTGACCCGCTCAAGGATCGCCTATGGCTGGTCGGCGACCTGGTCAATCGCGGCCCGCAATCCCTGGAGACCCTGCGCTACCTCTATGGCATGCGCGAGGCGCTGACCTGCGTGCTGGGCAATCACGACCTGCACCTGCTGGCCGCCGCCCACCGCATTGAGCGTCTGAAGAAAACCGACACCCTGCGCGAGATACTCGAGGCCCCGGACCGCGACGACCTGCTCGACTGGCTGCGCCGGCAGAAGCTGCTGCACTACGACGCCGAACGCGAGATCGCCCTGGTGCACGCCGGCATTCCCCCGCAGTGGACCCTGAAGAAGGCGCTCAAGTGCGCGGCCGAGGTCGAGGAGGTCTTGCGCGATGATGCTCGCCTGCCGCTTTTTCTCGAGGGCATGTACGGCAACGAACCGAGCAAATGGGACAAGGGCCTGACCGGCATCGCCCGCCTGCGTGTGATCACCAACTATTTCACCCGCATGCGTTTTTGCAAGGCCGATGGCACCCTGGACCTCAAGAGCAAGGAAGGCTTGGGCAGCGCGCCACCCGGTTTCGCCCCCTGGTTCAGCCATCCCAAGCGCAAGACGCGCGGCCTGAAACTGATTTTCGGTCACTGGGCCGCCCTGGAGGGCCAGTGCAACGAACCGGAGTTGTTCGCCCTGGATACCGGCTGCGTCTGGGGTGCAAGCATGACCCTGCTCAACGTCGACAGCGGCGAGCGCCACAGTTGCAGCTGCGCCCAATTGAACGCACCAGGCGACCACGCCGTGCCGACGCCCCTTTGACCGCGCCGTAGGTTCCCGGCCCCTTGCGAGATCATCCAGCATGAGCGACTTCCAACGCATCCCCCCCACCCGCGCCCAGGCCTTGCGTCAGCAAGGTGCAGTCGTGGTGGACATCCGCGACCCGCAAAGTTATGCCCTGGGCCATATCAGCGGCTCCCGGCACCTGGACAACCACTCGCTGCACGCCTTTATCGCCCAGGCCGACCTGGACCAGCCTCTGATCGTTTCCTGCTACCACGGCAACTCCAGCCAGGGCGCCGCCGCCTATCTGGTCAGCCAGGGGTTCGCCGA
>DATDTH010000809.1:0-4721 GCA_035290985.1 Pseudomonas sp.
GTCCATATATCGGAGAGGGGCGCGGAGCATACGGCGGGTTTTCCCAGGGAGGCCAATGCGGTACAGGAATCTTGGTTGGCGGTAAATGTTCCAGAATGTCTCTAAGTGCCATTCCGCAAGGCTTCTGACCTATTGCGTTACCTGCAGTTTATGACCCTTGGCAGCACATAAGGCGCTCGCCTGGGGCACAAAAAACGAAATTCGAACTTTCGTTTTTTGACCACCAGCCTGGAAGCTGTCTAGGAAGGCCGGGGCGATTCAGCCATCCCGGAGTCCGCAAGCGGGCGGAGCCGACGAATAGTAAGTGGGGGCGCAGTGGTAAGACGCCTGACGAGGCGCGTCGATGCAGGCTTATCCGGGGTGCATGGCGGCTGAGCCGGCCGCTGCTCCGGTAGTCCAGGGACCCCCGAATAAACCTGCGATCTCGAGGCTAGAGCGGCGCCCCCCAGGCCAGGCGTTGCATGCCCCGGCGTAGCGCCTCGCGCTGATCCAGCCTGTTCATCCAGTGTTCCACCCGGGCGAAGTCCACCGACAGAGTCGGGTGCAGCGACTGAAGTCCGGGCCAGCCCGACTCCACCCAGGGGTAGAGGGCGAAGTCGGCGATGGACAATTCGCCGGCAACATACGGGTTTTCGGCCAGCGCTTCGTCGAGCACGCCGAGCAGTCGCAGGCTCTCCCCGGCGAAGCGCTGGATGGCGTACTGCACCGGTTCACGGGCACCAGTCTTCTCCAAGAAGCCGTTCAGCCGCGTGCGATCCTGTACGCCGGCGGAGGCGAAATGGGCCAAGTTGCCGAACGCCGGGCCGACGCCGCTGGTCTGCCAGAACAACCAACTCAGGGTATGGGCGCGCTGGCCAGGCTGCGGGGAGAGAAAGCGCCCGCTCTTTTCCGCCAGGTAGAGCAGGATCGCACCGGTCTCGAAGACGGTGAGCGGTTCCCCGCCGACACCGCACAAATCGTCATCCACCAGCACGGGGATCTTGCGGTTGGGATTCAGCTGCCGGAACGCCGGTGAGTGCTGTTCGTCCTTGAGGATGTCGACCGGGCTGATGCGATAGGGCAGGCCGCACTCCTCCAGCATGATGGTGATTTTGCGGGCGTTCTGGGTGGTCCAGGCGTATAGGGTCAGCATGCGTGCACCTCCGTCTGCTCAAGTGCGCGTTGGGCCTCGGCGGCGGCCGCGCGAAGTTGTTCGGGTGCGATGCCGGCACGTCTACACAGCAGCCCGGCATCGAGGAAGAAGGTTTCCCGATAAATCCGGGCGTCGCGGAACTCCAGCTCGAGGAAGACCGGCACGCTTACGCATGGGCAGACCTGCCCCGGCACGTGCGGGGTCACTCGCACCTGACCGCTGGCAAGCATGGTTGCGCCCTGATAGGCGGTCTTGTGCAGCTCGATCTGGTAATCGGGAAACAGCGTGAAGAAGACCTGCAGGCCCTGCTCGACGGCAGCCGCACCGCAGTGCCGAGCATCGAAGCTCGGCGCCGCCAGTTCGATGTCCGGGTGATAGATGGTCATTGCGACCGCAATGTTCTGCTCGCTCTTGACTCTGGCCAACTTGCTGGCGAGGGCATGCATCTGCTCTGAAGTCACGTTCGGCTCCTTGGTTGCCGGTGGGTTGCCGGTGGGTTGCCCGGGGTTGGACGAGCACAGGCTATCCGCGCGGCGACCGCTCCCCGAGTGTCGATTCCGGCGCGAAACGGGTGAATCCGGACATCCAGGCGGAGAGCCGAATCGGCCTTATACACCTCTGTTTTGACCTTCCACCCACCCGCCCCGTTGAGGCATCCTGATGGGCGAGCTGCCAGGAGGCTGTATGCCAAGCGTTGCAATAGTGGTTACGGAGCGCTGCCAGGCCTCCAGTGTGTTCACCATCGTCGATATGCTGCTCGCCGCGAATTACGCCGCGCGCCGCTTCGTTGGGGAAGCGGGCGACCCCTTTCAGGTGCGCCTGGTCGGCCTGCACACCCGGGAAACTGCCTACAACGGCTACGTCTTGGCCCCCCTCGAACGGCTGACACATGACCCGAGACCGCAGATCGTGCTGTTGCCAGGGGCCTTCGAGTCGGTGCTGTCGGCGTCACAGGCGGGCGAGGCGCTGTGCCGGCTGGACTCGCTGTACCCCCAGCTGAGACGCTGGCACGCCGCCGGCGCGGTGATCGGTAGCGTCTGCACCGGCAACTTCCTGGTGGCACAGGCGGGATTGGCGAAAGAGCGCACGCTTAGTTGTCACTGGGCGTCGCTGCCGGTCGCCCGAGAGCTGTTCCCGAGGACCAGCTTCGTGACCGAAAAGCTGTTGATCGACCATGGCGATCTGATCAGCGCCGGTGGAGCCCTGTCTGTCGCCCAGTTGGTGCTCTACCTGATTCAGCGCTGGCACAGCCGGGAACTGGCGCTGGCCACGGCCAAGCTGATGCTGGTGGAGCCTAATTATGAGAGTCAGAGCCGCTTCGCCATTTTCTCCCCCTCGCGGAGCCACGGCGATGCCGTGGTCACGGCGCTGCAGGCGCGGATCGACGGACACCCCGAGCAGGCCATCGACTTCAGGGGTTACGCCGAGTCGAAGGGGCTGACCGAGCGACACCTAAGCCGGCGGTTCAAGAAGGCCACCGGGGTGACCCCGCTGGGCTACCAGCAGCGGATGCGTATCGAGCGGGTGAAAAGCGGCCTGGAAACCACGCGCAAACAGATGAACAGCCTGGTCTGGGAAGTGGGTTATGAAGACCTGGCCTCCTTTCGCCGGCTGTTCAAGCGCCACACCGGAATGACCATGCAGGACTACCGCCGGCGCTTCGCCTTGTAGTGCGGCGGCGGGCTTGCGCGCCCGGTTAAACCAGCAGTGGCGCAGTAGCAGCAGCGGCAGGCTCGTGACAACCAGGCGGCCGTTCCAGTCCAGGGACAGACGCCAGGCCGGAATGCCGCTCAGACGCTCCAACAGGAGCGCCGAGGGGCCGAAGGGCGACAGCAGCATGACCAGGGAGAAATCGCTCACCAGGGCGATGGCGGGCCCCAGGGCCGGCATGCTGAGCGTCGCCAGTTGCGCCAAAGTGGCCGCCAGCAGGTTGAGGGTGACGATAGGCGCCACGCCCAGCAGTGCTAGCGCAATACACTGCCGAGCAGTACGCCGGCCTCAAGCACGTGCAGCAGGGCGGGACGTTCGGCCAGCAGCGCGGCGAGCCCGGCCACCGGCACTAGCTGGGCCACCAGGGCGCCTATTTCAAGAGCCACGCTGTCGCGCATCGCCAATACGCTTGGCTACAACACCTCGACGGATCGCATTGATCTGCTCTGTGAGTATCTGGGGTGCGAGTTGAGCGACTTACTCAAGCGGGCAACTGAGTTACCTCGAGAGGCTGAGTAACGCCTTGCGCGTTACAGCTTATAAAAGCCATTAGCGTCCACCAAAGCCCAGCAGACAAGGACAGTGGTCAAAATGGTGTCGATACGTTCCGACTGCCCAATTTCGATGGGCACAGAATGGACACGTTTTGGACACACGAAAAATAAAAGGGCCTAGGTTTTCACCTAAGCCCTTGTTTTATATGGCGCACTAGGTGGGATTCGAACCCACGCCCCCCCTTCGGAGGCTAGGGCTCGTCTAGCTTTCCAGCCAGACTTCCCGGGCCCATTTCCACACCGAATCCCAGCTCTCGTCGGTCAGTTCGGCCTCGTCGCCATCCCACAACAGCACGGTGCCATCCAGCTCGACGCAGTAGTAATTGCCCTGGTCCTCGCACAGCGGGATCAGTTCGCGCGGTAGGCCCAGGGACCAGGCCACCGAGGCGACTTCCGGCAGGTAGGTGTGGGACTGCGGGTCGGTCACGGTGACCGGCTCCAGGTGGCCGACTATGACGTCGCTGACCTGCAGCAGGAATTCGCGGAACTCGAAGGGAATGCTGATCAGCAACTGCTCTTCGATTTCCACCAGCAACTCCTCGTCGGGCAGCTCCAGGGGCACCGGCACGGTTTCATTGCGTTCGCGCAGCTCTTCGATCACTTCTTCCACGACAGGCTCCTCCTGGGTTCGGATGTGCTTTATACAGTAGCTGGCCGCGCGGACAAGTCCGTGCTCCTCAAGCCGGGCGCGGACGCTCGGTATTTGTGGTTGGCTTTGGGCTATGGTGTGCAAATCAATCACTGAGAAATAGCCCGGGGGGCGAGCCATGCGCAGTGAACCAGAGGATAGCGCTGGGGCCGGCGAAGGCGATACGCAATTGGCGGTCCTGGAAAAAGCCGTCAGGCTCAACCGCCTGCTGCTGTTCGGCCTGGCCCTGCTGGTCGGGGTGTTGCTGATCGGCGGGCTGACTCTGGGCCTGTTGAGCCAGTTCGGCAAGGCGCGCGAGGGTTCCGACCTGGAGCACTTGCAGGGGCAGGTGTCGAAGCTGGAGCAGCAGGTGGCGACCCTGCAAACCCGGGTCGCCCAGCAGGACGAGGAGCTGGCTGGGCAGCAGGCCAACAACCTCACCGAACTCTTCCGGCCGAGCGAGGACCCGAGTTCGGCCGGGCAGGTGGCCCGCACCCTGGTCGGCCAGGAGCAGGGATTCCAGGAGGTGGTGGCGACCCTGAAGCTCGGCATGCGCGACCTGGCCGCCATGCTGCCCGGCTCGCGCAGCTGGCTGGAGCAGTACAACGAATCGCTGGACCAGGCACTCAAGGTCAGCAAGGCCCGGGCCGGCGAGGTCCAGCGCTGGGCGGCGGGCCGGGCCGCGGAAGAGCCCGCA
>DATDTH010000810.1:0-3754 GCA_035290985.1 Pseudomonas sp.
CTCTCCAGGGAGGCATCGGCCATCAGGCAGGTGAACTCATCGCCGCCCAGGCGGAACAAGTGGTCCGGTTGTCGGGTGACGTTGCGCAGGCGCTCGGTGATGGCCTTGAGCAAGGCGTCGCCGACGTCATGGCCGAAGCGGTCGTTGACGGTCTTGAAGTGATCCAGGTCGATGAACAACAGGGCCAGGCTGCTGCCTTCCTGGGTGCTCTCGTCCATCAGTCCCTGCAGTTGCTCATGAAAGGCCTTGCGGTTGCCGATGCCGGTCAGGGCGTCGCGGTAGGCCAGGTCATGGAGGAAGTGTTCATGGGCGACCTGCTCACTGATGTCGCGCAGAATGCCGCGGTAGCCGCTGAAGTCCCCCTGCTTGTTTTCGATCAGGGAAATATTCACCTCAAAATGACTGAAGCCCGCACGGCCTCGTTTGAGCGGGGCGGTGAAGCGAATGCTGCGGCTCGGTTCGTACAGGCATTGATGCAGGGCCAGACGTGCCCGGGGGCGATCCTGGGGCTGGAGGATGCCCAGGTAGGAGTGCCCGAGCATGGCCTCTGCAGGCATCCCGAACATGCGGTTCAGGGCGTTGTTGACCTTGAGGATCACCCCCTGCCTGTCGAGTTCGAAATAGCCGTCCTGAATCGAGTCGAGAATGGCCTGGTCGCGTTTCTCGCTCTGATCGAGGCGCGCGAACATATGGTTCACCTCGCTTGCGAGCTGGCCCAGTTCGTCCGCGCCTTCATCACTGAGCGTCGGCAGGTGCTCGCCGGGCACGACCCTCGCCACTTCCCGGTTCATGCGCCGAATGCGCTGCAGGATCGAGTGGTTGAGCCCCAGGTACAGGGCCAGGCAGGCGCACAGGCCGACGACCAGGAAGGTGCCGAGGAAAAAACCTATGGCTTGCTGGCCTCCGAGAAAACTGCGGCGCGGCAGGGTGACCGCCAGGCGCAATTCGGCTTTGCCGTCATGGCCGCTGTAGAGCAATTGCATGCGCTGTTTCTTGCCGAGGATGTCGCGAGGGCTGATCAGGATGGCGCCGGACAGGTCCCCGCTGTCGCGCAACAGGCTCCAGTCCTCGACCCGGTTCAAGGGGGGAAGCAACTCCAGTTCACCCTGCAGCAAGAGTTGCAACTGGGTCATGAAGCGTTGATCGAGCAGGCGACCGGCCAGGGCGATACCCCCCGGTTGGCCGGGAGGCGGCTGGATCACCGAACTGACCAGCAGCAGCGGTACGCCTTCGCTGACGATCAGCCGACCCATGCCCGCTCGATTGGCCGTGGCGGTGTTTATCAGGGCCAGGGCGTCGCGCACTATGCCATGTTGCAACGCGGCCAGGCTGCTGGGGATCTGCCGCCCCAGAGAGGGCCGTTGCTGCATGGCATGGGGGCTCCAGCGCTGATCCAGTGCACGGCCTTCGGCGTCCAGGAAAATGACGAAATCCAGGTCTAGGTTTTCCAGGGCGTTCTGCGAAGCGAGCTTTTCCAGAACGGCTTGGCTGGGGCTGGCCAGAAACGCCAGGGTCGACTCGCGCCAGGCATCGCCGACTATGATCTTCAGATGCCGGGCGGTCTCGAAATCGAGGACCGCATTGAGTTGGGTCGCTTCCTCCACCAGGCGTTCATGGTCCTGGCGTTCGAAGCGGCCGACCAGGAAATATTGGGCAAGCAGGTAGACGGCCAGGACGACCAGGGCGAGGGTGGGTAGAAAGAATTTGAGCAGGCGTATACGGAGCGTCATGAACCGAAGAGTCTCCGAGTGTGAGCTTAAATATAGCGTCGCCGTGCGTCGGGTGTGATCGGTGAGAGCCTCAAGCATAGTGGTGGCGGCGTCGAAGCACTACAACAGATTCCGGCGCGGCCGTGGGGGGCGTGTCAACAGGCCCTAGATCCAGGTATTGAGCGCCAGGTCGCGCAAGCTCATGCGCGTGTAGTGATCGCTGTCCTTTACCAGCAAGGCGTGCTCATCCACCGTCAGCTCGCTGCTCTTGCGGCCTTCGGCGTCGCTGCGGTAGTGGATCTGCCGGTCCTGCTGCTTCAGGCACTGGTAGCGCTGGCTGCGGGCTTCGACCTTAAGGCTGAGCAGGTCGACGTAGGCCACCTGCAATTGTGCGCTCTGCCCGGTTTCCAGGGCGCAGCGCTGCAGGGCGGGGGTGTGGGTGAAGGGCGATGCGGAGAGCATCACCGTCTGGCAGTCGTTCAGGTCCGGGCGCGGTTCGCCGTTGTGGTACCAGTTGCCGCGGATATCGCGCTGCAGCTTGAGGCTGCGCTGGCCCTGGTTGTCGACCTTCAGCCAGAGTCGACGAAAGCGCCAGCGCGGATCGTAATTCAGGGCATAGCTGGCGACTAGGCTTTGGCCCTTGAGGCTCTGCATCAGATGACTGGAGGCATGGATGCCGTCGTCATCGATATTCAGGCGCAGGTTTTCCACGCCGGGGTTATGCCATGGTTTCCATACCAAGGTCTGCTGCATTCACGCGACTCCACGCCAGGTAAGGAAGGGGGAACGGCAAGCAGGGAGCGGTGCGGCACCCTCCCTGGCGTTCTCTATTGATTCAAGGCGCGCAGCATAAGCTGGATTTTTTGTGATGTCTGTCAGCTTTTGCCGGCAGTTGCAGGATTTTTTATGCGCCCTGTCTCAATAGATGCTCACCCGTCTGGCAGGGCCTCAGGCTTTGTGCATCAGTGATGGCCTGTCGAAGCGAAGCCCCGCCAGACCGCTGTTCTGCAGTGCGCGGATATTGGCGTGGTCGCTGCCCGTGGGGCTGGCCAGTACGCCGCGATAATGTTCGCCGAAGGCGAGCAGGGATTCTTCCAGGCTGAAACCTTCCAGCAGTGCCAGGCCCAGGGTCTTGCAGGAGCCCTCGTTCTGCCCGGCCGGGTTCTCGACCTGGCCATTGAAGAAGGTGCAGGGCTGGTAGTCGTAGTGCGCGGCGATAAAGGCCAGGGTCGTGGCGAACAGGTGCTGGCCGTTGCTCAGTTGCGCGCGAAAGTCGGCGAGAGGGCTCATTTGGCCTGGCCCTTGTCGAAGGCGGTCTGCTGTTGGCTGCTGGCTTCGCCCTGGTATTTAGCCTTCCACTCGCTGTAGGGCATGCCGTAGACCTCTTCGCGGGCCTGGTCGGCGCTGACCTGCAGGCCGATATCGTCGGCCGCGGCCTTGTACCACTTGGCCAGGCAGTTGCGGCAGAAACCGGCGAGATTCATCAGGTCGATGTTCTGCACATCCGAGCGGCTGCGCAGGTGCTGCACCAGTTGGCGGAAGGCGGCGGCTTCGAGTTCGAGTTGTTCTTGCTCGGTCATGACGGGTTCTCGATAAGGCAAGGCAAGGAAGGCGATGATAAAAGTGCGACGCAGCGCAGGCAATCATCACAGTGGTCTTTGCCGCGCTGGGCGCTGGGCGTGCGCAACGTCCGGTCGCCGCGGATTCAGCGATGCCCGGCCAGGGTGATGGACACCGACTCGGCGAAGCGCAGGGCGTGGGGCTTGTCGACCTCGACTTCGGCATAGCGCACGGCCCGGTGTTCCATGACCAGGTCGAGGATTTCCTGGGTCAGGCGCTCGAGCAGGGCGAAGCGATTGCCTTCCACATGCTGGATGATCGCCTTGGTGATGGTGCGGTAGTTCAGGGCGTGGTCGATATCGTTGTCACGCACGGCATCGATGGCCGGGTAAATGATGCTCAGGTTGATCAGCACATCCTGCTTGTTGAGGATTTCGTCTTCTTTGATGCCAATAAAGGTGCGCACGCTGAGGTCTTTAATGCGG
>DATDTH010000811.1:0-2429 GCA_035290985.1 Pseudomonas sp.
CGAAGGGGCTGAGCAAGACCGCGGTGAACTGCATCATCGCCCGCAAATTGCTGCGCATTGCCTTTGCCGTGTGGCGATCGGGGAAGCCTTTTGACCCCGACATGATCGGTCAAGAGGCTTGCGCAGGAACATAGGATCTACAAAACTGCGGCGATCAACCCTTTGTTCGATGGGCTTCAGGCCCACCAGAAGCGCACGATATGGAAGAAGATCGGCGCGGCAAAGCACACCGAGTCCAGGCGGTCGAGCATGCCGCCGTGGCCTTCGATCATATGGCCCCAGTCCTTGACCCCGCGGTCGCGCTTGATCGCCGACATCACCAGGCCGCCGAAGAACCCCAGCAGGTTGATGCACAGGGCGATCGCCGCCGCCTGCCAGAAACTGAACGGGGTGATCCAGCAGAGCACGGCGCCCAGCAGGGTCGCCAGGGCGACGCCGCCGACGAAGCCTTCCACGGTTTTCGAGGGCGACAGCTTAGGCGCGATCTTGCGCTTGCCCCACAGCTTGCCGCAGACGTACTGCAACACATCGGAGAGCTGCACCACCATCACCAGCCAGGCGATCAGCAGCAGGTTGCGGCCTTCATAGCCCGGGATATCCAGGGTCAGCAGGGCGGGCACATGGGACACGCAGAAGACCGCGATCATCAGCCCCCACTGCACCTTGGAGGCGCGCTCGAGAAAGTGTGTGGTGTCGCCCCCCAGGGACGCCAGGATCGGCAGCAGCAGAAACACATAGACCGGGATGAAGATCGAGAACAGGCCGTACCAGTCGATGCCGATCAGCAGGTATTGCAGCGGTAGGACCAGGTAGAAGGCGGCGACCAGGGCCGGGTAGTCGCTGCGCCGGGTGGGCGTCAGGGTCATGAATTCGCGCAGGGCGAAGAACGACACCAGGTAGAACAGCACGATCACCGCGACCTGGCCGAGCCAGAAGGCGATGCCGATCACCGCCACCATCACCCACCAGGCGTTGATTCGCGCGTTGAGGTTGTCGATCACCGCATTGGGCACACCGCCGGTGCGCCGCTTGAGCACCTGGCCGACTCCGGAGGCCAGGGCCAGCAGGGTGCCGATGCCGAGAAACAGCAGGCTGTTGTCGTCCATTTCAGTGGGTCTCCGGCATCAGGGCCAGCAGGGCCGCGCGGGCCTCGGTGAGAAAGTCTTCCTTGCTCTGCTCGGTCGCGGGCGCCAGGGGCGCGCCGAAACTCAGGCTGCACAGCAGCGGCAGGGGCAGCAGGCGGCCCTTGGGCATCACCCGGTTGAGGTTGTCGATCCACACCGGAATCACCTCGACCTGGGGGCAGGCCTTGGCCAGGTGGTAGAGGCCGCTCTTGAACGGCAACAGGCCCTCTTCCGGGTTGCGCGTGCCTTCGGGAAAGAGGATCAGCGAGTCGCCCTGGGCCAGGGCCTCGAGCAGCGGCTGCAGGGGATTGCCCTCGGCCTCGCGGCGTTCGCGGTCGATCAGCACGCCGTTGAACACCCGGTTGATCAGGTAACGGCGCAAGCCGCCCTTGAGCCAGTAATCGGCGCCGGCCACCGGCCGGGTACGCTCACGCAGCGGCGGCGGCAAGGAGGCCCAGAGCAGCACGAAGTCGCCATGGCTGCTGTGGTTGGCGTAGTAGATGCGCTGCTGCGGCAGCGGCGCGCAGCCCAGCCAGAGGCTGCGCGCGCCGGTAATGGCACGGGCGCCGCTGGTGATGGCGAAGGCGAATAGATGGGCGAGCATGCACAGCTCCTATTTATTACGCGGGCAAGGCGAGAAAGAACGCTATCGACAGACCGGCCAGGGCCAGCAGCAGCTGCAGGGCGCAGAGCAGCGCCTGGATCCGCAGCAGGCGCAGCGCGCCCTGGGTCCGTTGCGCCCAGGGCCGGCCGGCGCGGGCCGAGGGCAGCAGGCCGAGTTCGACCAGGGCGCGATCCAGATCCAGGGTGCGCTGCTCCAGGCTGCCTGGCGCGCTGGCCAGCTGGGTCAGCAGGTCGGCGTCGAAGGCCACCCGCAGGGCCCAGTACTGCTGTGCCAGGCCCAGCAGTACCAGTCCGAGCAGCAGGGCGCACAGCGGCAGGCTGACCGGCGCCAGCCAGGGCAGGGCAAGTCCGAGGGTCAGGGCCAGCATGGTCAGCCCCAGGGACAGCCGATCCAGGGCCTGGCCGCGGTGCAACAGGGCGGCCAGGGTGCGCAGCGCCAGTTCAGACATGGGCGGCCTCTCGCGGCAGGGGCCGGCTGACGCTTTCCAGCGCGGCCAGGGCCTGACGCTGGGCGGCGCCCAGGCGCACCTGGGGGCTGGCCGCGCGCAGTCGCGCCAGGGCCATGTCCACATCCGCGGCCCGGCCGCTGTGCAGCAGCCAGGCCGCCACGGCGGTGGCGCTGCGCGAATAACCCAGGGCGCAGCAGACCAGCAGCGGGCCGCGGGCGCGGCCCTGCTCGAT
>DATDTH010000812.1:0-2527 GCA_035290985.1 Pseudomonas sp.
CGGGGTGAGACGCTCCAGGGATCCCCGAACGATCATCGCCTGGCCGAAGGTCGCGCCCTCGAACTTGCACAGGTTGATGTAGTGGCTGACCTTCAGGATGCCGTTGCGCGTGGCGATACCGGTCAGCGTGATGAAACCGACCAGGGACGCCACCGACAAGGAGATGCCTGCCAGCCACATGGCGATCACGCTGCCGATCAGCGCCATGGGAATGTTGCCCATGATCAGGGCGGCGAGCACCGCTGATTTATAGCGGCTGTAGAGCACCATGAAAATCAGCGCCAGGGAAACGATCGACAGCCCGGCAATCAGCCGGCTGGCGGCTTCCTGGGCCTGGAACTGCCCCTCCAGGCTAATGAAATAGCCCTCGGGCATCTGGTGCTCGGCCAGTACCGAACGAATTTGCTCGATGATGGCGGCCATGTCCGAGCCGTCACTGTTGGCGGCGATCACGATGCGCCGACGGCTGTTCTCCCGGCCGATCTGGTTGGGACCGTCGGATTCCTCGATGTTGGCGACCTGCGACAGGGGCACTTTGCCGTGCGGCGTATCGATCAGGATATTGCCCAGACCCTGCGGGTCGCGGGCCGAATCCGGCAGGCGCACCACCAGGTCGAAGCGCTTGTTGTTGTCCACGATCTGCGTGAGGGTGTCGCCTTCGGTCAGGGTCTCCAGGGTTTGCAGCAGGGCGCCTGGCGCAACGCCCAGTTGCGCGGCCCGGTCATAATCGAGGCGTACCTTGATCTGCGGGATCAGCACCTGTTTTTCGATCTGCAGGTCGGTCAGGCCCGGAATCCGCGCCAGCCTTTCCTTCAGGGCGGCCGCTTCGCCGCGCAGGCTATCCAGGTCGTCGCCATAGATCTTCAAGGCGATCTGCGCGCGCACGCCGGAGAGCAGGTGATCCAGGCGGTGGGAGATTGGCTGGCCGACGGTGGTCGTGGCCGGCAGCAATGCCAGCCGCTGGCGGATATCGGCCATCACCGCTTCGCGCGAGCGCTCGGAGCGCCTCAGGTCGACGTCTATTTCGCTCGAATGCACGCCTTCGGCATGTTCGTCCAGCTCGGCACGGCCGGTTCGGCGACCCACGCTTTTTGCCTCGGGCACTTCCAGGATCAGGCTTTCCGCCAGGCTGCCGATGCGATTGGACTCGCTCAGCGAGGTCCCCGGATTGAGCAGTAGGCTGATGGTCAGGGTGCCTTCGTTGAACGCAGGCAAAAAGGCCTTGGGAAAATAGGGCACTGTCGCCAGCGCGGCGATCAGCAACAGCACGGCGCCTGCCAATGCCAACTTGGCATGGGCGAACGAGGCGAGCAGCAGGCGCCGGTCCCAGCGTTTGAGCCAGGCCACCAGGTGCGAGTCGCCATGGTCGATTTGTTTCATGTTCGGCAGCAGGAGATAGCACAGCACCGGCGTGACGGTCAGCGCGACGAGCAGACTGGCCAGAATCGAGGTGATATAGGCCACGCCCAGGGGCGCGAACAGGCGGCCTTCGATGCCCGGCAAGGCGAACAGCGGCACGAACACCAACACCACCACCAGGGTCGCCACGACGACACCGGAACGGACTTCGTTGCACGCGGCGGCTATGACCTTGATGGTACTGGCGATACCCTTGGGCCGCTTTTCCTTGAGCCGGCGCAACACGTTTTCGACGTCGACCAAGGCATCGTCAACCAGTTCGCCAATCGCGATCGCCAGCCCGCCCAGGGTCATCACATTGACCGACAGGCCCAGTGCCTTGAACACCAGGAAGGTCACCGCCAGCGACAGTGGAATGGCCGTCAGCGAAATCAGCGTGGTGCGCGCATTCATCAGGAACAGGAACAGAATGATCGCGACCATGATGGCGCCGTCGCGCAAGGCGTCCTGCACATTGGCGATCGAGGCTTCGATGAAGTCGGCTTGGCGGAAGGACACCTGCGGCGCGCTGATGCCGGGCGGCAAGGCGTTGGTCAGGTTCGCCAGGGCCTCCTCGACCTGTTCGGTGAGCTGGATCGAGTCGGCGTTCGGTTGTTTCTGGACGCTGACAATCACCGCCGGCTTTCCGGCAAAACCCGCATCGCCACGCTTGAAGGCCGCGGCGAACTTCACCTCGGCGACCTGTTTGAGCAGGATCGGCTGGCCATTGACCACCTTGATGGCCAGGTTCTGCATATCGACCAGCTTGGTGGTGCGACCCATATTGCGAATCAGGTATTCGCGCGCATTCTGCTCCAGGTAACCGCCGCTGGTATTGCTGGCAAAACCCTTGAGCGTACGGGCCAGTTCCTCATAGTCGATGCCCAGCTGGGCCAGCATGGCCGAGTTGGGTTCGACCCGGAATTGCCGCACTTCGCCGCCGATCGGGATGACCTGGGCCACGCCGGGGATGGACAGCAGGCGCGGGCGCAGGACGAAATCGACATATTCGCGCACCGCCATGGGGCTGGCTTGCTCAGGATCGGCGGGAAAGGCGATCAGCATGATTTCGCCCATCACCGACGAGATCGGGCCCATCGCCGGCTTGACGTCCTCGGGCAGCTGCTCC
>DATDTH010000813.1:0-7057 GCA_035290985.1 Pseudomonas sp.
GAGCCGGTGCGCAACGACCTGGAGGTCTTTCGGTTCTGAGTCGTGGTGGTGATGTCTAGAAAAAAGCCCGCTTAGTGCGGGCTTTTTTGCGGGTCGGCCTGGGCCTTCCGGGGCCACAGCGCAAGCAGCTGGCGTCCGGCCATGCCGGTGAGGGCCAGGCCCAGGCAGGGTAGCCAGACCCAGCGGGCTTCCGAGGCGAGCACGGCCAGGCCTCGGGCGCTGAAGAAGCCGTTGATAAAGGGCGAGACCCGGATCGGCCGCCAGGGCAGGAAGTGCCGCTGTTCGTGCCAGGGCCAGAACCAGGCTACCCCCAGCCCCCCATTGGTCAAGGCATCCAGCAGGCTGTGGGAGGCGGTGGCCAGGGCGATCCACAGGCCGGCCTTCAGCGGTCCGGCCTGCAGCCAGCGGCAGGCCAGGGCGGCGAGCAGCCCGCAGGCGGCGGCGAACGCCAGGGAATGGCTGGCCCCGCGGTGACCGAGGGCCTCGCCGTAGGCTATGCCCAGTTTGAAGGCCAGCATGTCGGCATCCGGCAGGCAGGTGAACAGGGCGCCGGCCAGCAGCAGGCGAGGCCCTATGAATCGGCTGCCCAGCGCCAGGCCGAGGGCCAGGATCGGCAGCGGGTGGCTGATCAGGGTGGTCACGGTCGGGGTTGGGCTTCGTGCATGCGCGCCAGTTGCCGTTCCAGCAGGGAGGGGTAGGGCTCGAGCAGGCGCTCGACGCAGCAGGCGCCTTCTGGGCTGGCGATGGTGCGGATGCGGGCGCGTTGGCGCAGCAGGGCGTCGTCGCCGATGCTGCGCTCCACCAGCAGCAGGTTGCGGCTGTGTTGCGACAGGGCCAGGGCGTTCTGCGCGGTCTCGCTGAGCAACAGGTCGCCCTGGCTCAGGCCCAGCAGGTCTTCGCCCTGGGTCAGGCCCAGTTGCAGTTGCAGGGTGATACCGCTGTCGGCCACTTCGATCTGCAGGGCATGGCCCAGGGCGCGCATCAGCTCGCCGCAGCAGAGGGCATGGGTCAGGTAGTCGGCGCCGCTGTCGCGGCTGTGGAACAGCATCAGGCTGCTGCCGTCGTTGAGGGTGTGCAGTTCGGCCTGGTAGAGGGCGGCGGCCTGGTCCAGGCAGCCCCGGTAGCGTTGCAGCAGGTCCATCAGGCGCGCCCGCGGCAGGCGCCGCAGCTGTTCCTGGGCGCCGAGCTGGATGGCCAGCACGGCGCTCTGGCGGGCCGCGCTCGGTGCGGGCTGGGGCGTCGCGCTGAGTGCGGTCTCGGCCGGCGCCTCGGCGAAGGCGTCGCGCAGTTCGGCGAAGGGGTCCTCGTCGGCCATGGCCAGGGTCTGTTCGGGGGCCTGTTCGGAGGGGGAGGCGTCGAAGCGCGGATCGCGCAGGTCGCGGACCTCGAAGGCGTCCTCGTCCTCGTCCTCGTCCGTTTCCTCGTCCTGTTCAGCCTCGAGCTCGTCCTCGGCGAACGCGAACTCGTCCAGCGCGTCCGGATCCAGGGGCTCGGGTTGCGGCTTTTCCGGGACCAGGCGGGCCTGCAGTTGGCGCGCCAGATCGCCGATCTCGTCCTGGCGCCCGGCGCCGGGTGCTGGGTCGTCCGGGTCGCGCAACCACAGGCGCAACTGCAACAGGGGGGTGGAGATATGCCGGCCCAGGCGCATGCTCAGGGACAGGGTCAGGGCCAGCAGGATCAGGCTGAGCAGGCCCATGCTCTGCAGGCTGATGGTCATCGGCTGCTGGAATTGCTGCATGTCCAGGCTCAGGCGCAGGTGCCCGGCTATCACCTCCTGGAAGGCGATGGGCGTCGAGTACAGCCCCTCGGCTTCGCCGAGCATGCTCTGGGTCGGGCGCGCGCCGGCTTCGGCGAGGATGCGATTGTCCACGCTGTAGATGGCGGCATGGGCCACCAGCGGGTTCTTCACCAGGTTGTTGAGCAGCACGTTCAGGCTGAGGATGTCGTTGGACACCAGCAGTTCGGTGGTCGAGGCGGCGGTCTGGATGATCAGGCTCTGCCCCAGGGCATCGGCCTGCTGCTGCATGGCCTGCTTGAACTGCATGCCGATAACCCAGGCGTAGATCAGCAGGGCCAGGGCCACCAGTAGCAGGCTGTGGCTGGCGATGCGCAGGACTAGGGGCACGCGGCGCTGACGCAGGGCATGGAAGACCAGCAGGAAAACATTATCGGGCTTGACGGACGCGGGCCGGTTCACAGAGCTCGGCTCTTCTAGAATGGAGTTGCGGCGCAGTATACGGAAAGCGCAACAACGGCTGAAAGGCTTGCGGGCCGAAAGCTGGACGAAAAGCCGGGTCTTGGTCGGGTTTGTGCGCTGGGGCTCAGGGCGCGACGCTGCGAACAGGGTCCTGGTCTGGCGCGTGCAAACGGGTGGCCTGGCGCGTGCAAGCGGGTAGAATAGTGGCCTTCTTTGCTCTGGGGGCTGGGTTTTGCGCGAAATCGTCCTGATCAACATCACCGGTGAAGACCGTCCCGGCCTGACGGCCGCTATTACCGGGGTGCTGGCCCAGGGCGGCGTGAACATACTCGACGTCGGCCAGGCGGTGATCCATGACACCCTGTCGTTCGGCATCCTGGTGGAGATTCCTGGGGCCGAGCAGGCCTCCCAGGTGCTCAAGGATGTGCTGTTCACCGCCTACAAGCTGGACCAGCAGGTGCGCTTTACCCCGGTGTCCGAAGCGGAGTATGAGCAGTGGGTCGGTGGCCAGGGCAAGCCCCGGCACATAGTCACCCTGCTGACGCGCAAAGTGACGGCCGAGCAGTTGCAGCGGGTCAGCGCGATCACCGCGAAATACGCCTTGAACATCGATCATATCGATCGGCTGTCCGGGCGCATGCCCCTGGATACGCCGGCCGAGCAGAGCAAGGGTTGCATCGAGTTTTCGGTGCGCGGCGAGGCGGCCGATCCCAACGCGCTGCGCGCTGAATTCCTCAGCGTTGCCCAGGAGCTGAACGTCGACATCGCCTTCCAGCAGGACACGGTGTTCCGCCGCAACCGCCGTCTGGCGGTGTTCGACATGGACTCCACCCTGATCGAGGCCGAGGTCATAGACGAGCTGGCCAAGGTCGCGGGGGTCGGGGAGCAGGTCGCGGCCATCACCGAGCGCGCCATGCGCGGCGAGCTGGATTTTCGCGCCAGCTTCAAGGAGCGCCTGGCGCTGCTCCAGGGCCTGCCGGAGACGGCCCTGGCCGAGGTGGGCGCAGGCCTGCGCCTGACCGAGGGGGCCGAGACGCTGTTCGCCGAACTCAAGCGCCTGGGCTACAAGACGGCAATCCTGTCCGGGGGCTTCAGCTATTTCGCCCGGCAGTTGCAGCTCAAGCTGGGCATCGACCATGTGTTCGCCAACGAGCTGCAAATCGTCGACGGCCGGGTCACCGGGGTGGCGATCGAGCCCATAGTCGACGCCCAGCGCAAGGCCGATCTGCTGCGCGAACTGGCGGATCGGGAAGGCATCAGCCTGGAGCAGAGCATCGCGGTGGGCGACGGCGCCAACGACCTGCCGATGCTGGCGATCGCCGGGCTGGGGGTGGCCTTTCGCGCCAAGCCCCTGGTCAAGCAGTCGGCCAAGCAGGCGATCTCGACCCTGGGCCTGGATGGCATTCTCTATCTGCTGGGCTGCCGGGATCGCGACGGCCAGGCCTAAAAAATTACCTGCGTTGCCGATGCGGCGTTAAAAACAGGCCGGGACGCGGCGTCTCGGAATGCTCATTTACACCTCGTAAACTCGTATGCGAGCCCAGTCCGCTTCCTCGCCTATTTTTGTCGGGGGCGCCTAGCCTTGCCTCGGCTGCCTCGCCTACATTTTTCAACGGCCTGGGCGCCGATCGAATGAAAAAGCCGCCCTCGGGCGGCTTTTTACTGTGTGGTATTTATCCGCAGCGGGCTCTATTCGTCGCCCGCGGAGAAGTCGTAATCCATGGACTGACTCGGGCCTTGCAGGTAATGGCCCTGGATGTAGTTGACCCCGGCCTGCCAGAGGGTCGCCAGCACGCTGGCGCTTTCCACGTAGGGCACTATGGTCAGCTTGGCCTGGGCGTGCAGGCTGGCCAGCAGGGTCTTCAGGGCTTCCTGGTTCTCCGCCTGGCTCAGGTCCTGGGAGAAGGAGCCGTCGACCTTGACGAAGTCGATATTCAGGTGCTTGAGGGTGTTGAAGGGGTTCAGCGAACAGCCGAACTGGCTCAGGGCAACCTTGCAGTGCAGCTGGGCCAGGCCCTGGGTGACGCTCTTGGCCTGCTTCAGGTAGGCGATGGCATCCGGTTCGCTGAGCTGGAAGACCAGGGCGTCGGACGGCAGGCGGGCAGCCTTGAGCGCCACGCTGAGCCAGGGCAGCAGGGTTTGGTCCTGCAGGCTGGCGGTGGACAGGTGGACGAACAGGCAGGTCTGGTGGCCCTTGCTGCGATGTTCGGCGAGCAGCTTGATCGAATTGAGTATGACCCAGCGATCGATCTTCTCGGCCAGACCGGCGTCCTTCGCCGCGGTGAGGAACTCGGTCGGCGGCACTTCCTCGTTCTGCGCGTTGAGCAGGCGCAACAGCACTTCATAGTGTTCGTGGCTGTCGCCGCGCAGGCTGATGATCGGCTGGAACAGCAGGCGGAAGCTGTTGGTTTCCAGGGCCTGCTGGATCATGGCCACGACATTGCCGCGGGTGGCCGCGGCGGCCAGTTCGTCGGCCGGGTTGAACAGCTTGAGGCCGTTGCCCTCACCCAGTTCATCGGCGCTGCGGTGGGCCCGGTCGACCACATCCTGGGCTTTCGGGGTCCGCTCGTTGAGGCCGGCCACGCCGATGGACAGGGTGGTCTGGATGGTGCGGCCGCCGATATCGAACAGATGGCCTTCGACCTTCTTCAGCAGGCTGGCCAGGGCCGGTTGCATCTTCTCCGGCGTCTGGTCGGGTTGCAGCACGCCGAACACATCGTCGCCGAAGCGCGCGAGCTGGCTGCTTTCGTCGAAGTGGTTGCGCAGCAGGGTGGCCAGGTCGGTGAGCAGCAGGTCGATTCCGGCCAGGCCCATGGTGGCCAGCAGTGCGGAGTACTGGTCGATGCGGATATAGGCCAGGCTGGACGGTTGACCGGTATTGACCGCGCGCTCCGCGGCGGCGTCCATCAGTTCGAGGAAATAGCTGCGGTTGTACAGGCCGGTTACCAGGTCCTGGCTGCTGATTTCCCGCAGCCGTTCTTCCAGTTCGGCATTACTGCTTTCGGCGCGGATCACCACCTGGATGCAGGGTTCGCTGTCATAGGTGGCCGGGGAGAATTTCATATGGGCCGTGAAGGCCTGGCCGTCGGCCTTGAGGCCGTTGCAGCTCAGCTCGCCATGGCCTTCGTTGCCGAGGTGGCTTTTCAGGAAATCCCTGAAGCTGACCTGGTCGCCCGGGGCGATCAGGTCGATCATCGGCATGCCTTCCAGTTCGTCGGCATCTTCGTAGGCAAAGAGTTCGAGGTAGGCCCGGTTGGCGTAGATGTGCATGCCCTCATGCACATAGGCAATGGCGTCTACCGAGCTGTCGAGCAACAGCTGACAGCGCTTTTCGGTGTCGCGCAGGGCGACTTCCGCGATGCGCCGAGCGCGCCGCTCCTCGAGGTTGGCCAATTCCCGGTTGGCGACCAGGATCAGGCGTTCATCCTCGCCCTGGGGCAGGGCGTCCTGGGCGCCGAGGGCCAGGGCCTCGGTGATGCTGTCGGAGTCGTTGCCCTCGACCAGTTGGATAAATGGAATGTCCTTGGCCTGGCGGCGAATGGCGGTGATCGCCTCGCTGGATTCCAAGTGTTCGCTGCTGGGCGCGGCGATCAGCAGGTCCCAGCTCTGCTGCAGGGCGCTGGCCAGGTCGTCGCTGGAGGTTAGCCGATGCACGCGCGTGGCTCGGCCGGAGTTGCGAAACAGGCTGACCAGTCGTTCGGCCTCGTTTTGCGAATCTTCGAGAATCAGCAGCCGGATAGTTTTCTTTTCGAGGGCCATGGCAGGTACTTGAATTGCGCCGAACGGGGCGCGAAAAGGTGACAAAAAAGGGCAGTCGGCAATCTACAGCGACTTCCAGAGCGAGTCAAAGTCTTCCTCGCGACCGTCGCCGGTGCTGGCCGGTGCTGTGACGGGCTTCCCAGCGGGGGTGTCGCTCGGTTCCACCACGCTACGGTACTCGAACTGGTTGAAACTGCCGGTGCTGGTCTGCCGCCGGCTCAGCACCGCGCGCCGCTCCTGGCCGTTGAGGTTGATCGAGACCTTGTTGCCCTCCTGGAAGGGCAGGCGTGGCGTCAGCAGGGTGGCGGGCCGGGAGATCGCGCTGATGGCCGGCAGCAGCAGGGCACGCAGATACTGGCTGCTCTGCTCCGCCTTGCGCACCAGTTGCAGGCCGCAGGGTTGCGCATGGTGCGCGACCAGTTCGATGCCCATCTTGGTGCCGCCGCCGCGGACCTGGCGGATCCAGCGCACCAGCGCCACGCTCCAGCCCTGGTCCGGCGTATCCTGGATGCCCAGCAGTTCGCCGGCCTGCAACTGGCTGGGGACCTCCTTGGGCCAGGACAGGCAGTAGCCGCCGGGGCTGTGATTGATGATGGGCAGCTCGAAGGTGGGGAAGCTGTCGCTCGCCTCGCTCTGTTCGTTCCGTTCGTTGCTCGCGCCGGGCGAGCGGCCGTATTGAATCTCTTCGAAGGGCAGGCCGCTTTCCCAGTGCTGGGTGGGTTGCGCGTCGAAGGCCTTGGACCAGACATCCGCAGTGCCGGTGTTCGGCTTGAACACCGCGCTCTGGGGCCGTTCCGGGGTCTTCAGTACCTGGTTGAAGGTCTTTTGCCCCGCCAGGAAATAATGCAGGACCGTCATACCGATGCACAGGGTCAGGCTGCCCTGGCCGGGGTTGCGCTGGAAGGTCCGCTCCGAGATATCGCCCCAGGCGGAGCTCAGGTGCTGCAGCAGATCCAGGCTCATGCCCTCGGGCACCAGCAGGCGCGATTGGTCGCGGCTCTCCGCGGGCAGCAGCAGGTATTCTTTGATCGCATCCACCAGATGTTGCGGATCGATGCCCAGCAACCTGGGCAATTCGGCTTCCTGGAACAGGGATTTGTA
>DATDTH010000814.1:0-8162 GCA_035290985.1 Pseudomonas sp.
CATCGGCCTGGCGGTTGATGCCGACGTCGATGACGATGGCGCCGGGTTTGATCCACTCGCCATGCACCAGGCCCGGTTTGCCCGCGGCGACCACCAGCAGGTCGGCATCGGCTACATGGCGCGGCAGATCCCGGGTGAAGCGGTGGGTCACGGTGACGGTGCAGCCGGCCAGCAGCAGTTCCATGGCCATCGGCCGCCCGACTATGTTCGAGGCGCCGACTATCACGGCGTGCAGGCCATAGAGGTCGACACCGGTGGTCTGCAACAGAGTCATGATGCCTTTGGGCGTGCAGGGTCGCAGCAAGGGCATGCGCTGGGCCAGGCGGCCGATGTTATAGGGGTGGAAACCGTCGACATCCTTGTCCGGGCGGATGCGCTCGAGCAGCAGCGAGGCATCCAGGTGCGCCGGCAGCGGCAACTGGACCAGGATGCCGTCGATGCTCGGCTCATCGTTGAGCTGATCGATCAGGGCTTCCAGTTCGGCCTGGGTGGTGCTGGCCGGCAGGTCGTAGGCCTTGGAGAGGAAGCCGACCTCTTCGCAGTCTTTACGCTTGTGCGAGACATAGACTTGCGAGGCCGGGTCGCTGCCGACCAGGATCACGGCCAGGCCGGGGGTGCGAAGCCCCTGCTCGTGGCGCTCGGCGACCCGTTGGGCAATCTGTTGGCGCAGGCTGGCAGCTATCGCTTTGCCGTCAATCAGTTGTGCGGTCATGACGCTTGGTTAACCATCGGGAAGGATCGAAAAAGGACGCGCATTCTCGCATGCTCGGGCGGGTGGGCAAAGGCAGCTTGTCAGCATTTTCCGCTAACTCCTTTATCTCACTGATTTTTTTCATTTTTAGTGTTGACGACTAGAGGGCTCATGGATAACATGTGCCCCGCTTGTCGAGCACAGCCTGATGCTGGGTAAGAGGCCAAGCGAGTCGATATTTGGCTCCGCTGCAGCCAAGCTTGTAGTCTGCGCTCCGCTAACGAATGCAGATGAATAAGCGCCCGTAGCTCAGCTGGATAGAGCACCCGCCTTCTAAGCGGGTGGTCGCAGGTTCGAGTCCTGCCGGGTGCGCCATTTGGCAACTTTGGCACAAGCAAGCAAGTAGCAAGACGCAATATGGTGGGCGTAGCTCAGTTGGTAGAGCACAGGATTGTGACTCCTGTTGTCGTGGGTTCGATCCCCATCGTCCACCCCATATTTCGAAAACAAGCCAGGCTACTTAGCCTGGCTTGTTTGTTTCACGGTTTTACCCGCGGACGTGGTGGAATTGGTAGACACACTGGATTTAGGTTCCAGCGGCGCAAGCTGTGAGAGTTCGAGTCTCTCCGTCCGCACCAATTAACTTGTTGTTTTTAAAGAGTTTTACAGATGTGGTGGCGCAGGCCGGCTCTTCGGGAAGACTTTATAAAACAGCGAGCAAAAAAGGCAGCCCCGCAAGGGCTGCCTTTTTTCGTTTTTGGCTCCAGCCCCGGCATGTGCCGGGGAGACTCAGGCGAAGGTAGCAAAGCGTTCTATGTGTGGCTGTTGCCTTTGCTGCGCCTGCCACAGGTCGTAGTCGGCCTGTACGCCGAGCCAGGTGCGGGCGGTGCCGATGCCGGCAAGCTCCAGGCGTACAGCGAGATCCGGGCTGATTGGCGCATGCCCGTGCAGGATACGGGACAGGGTTTCGCGGGCGAAGCCCAGGCGGCGGGCCAGCTCTGCGATGCTCAGGTGCAACGCGGGGAGTGCGTCCTCGAGGAGCGTTTCGCCGGGATGTGGCGGGTTGAACATGACCAGGGTGGCGTCCTCCTGTTGTTTTTCTTTCCCGTTTCAGGTCGTCGACACCGAAGACTTCGACGAGCGTGACCTGGATACGGTGATCATTTGTGCGGGCACACAGGTTCAGCCTTCGTCGGCAGGCCTGCTGGCGTTCGTGCGGCGTGCCGTGCAGACGGCCAGGCGTGTCGCGGCCCCTTGCACCGGTGCTTTCGTCCTGGCCGAGGCGGGAGTACTCGATGGGCGGCGAGCTTCGACCCACTGGTTGTTCGCGCGGCAGTTGCAGCGGCAGTTTCCCCTGATCAAGGTCGAGGCGGATCGGATCTTTATCGTCGACGGCAACCTGTGGACGTCGGCCGGCATGACGGCCGCCGTCGATCTGGCCCTGGCGCTGGTCGAGAAGGACCAAGCCCGCTTACTGATCGAGCAGGCTCGCCTGCCCCTGGACAGGATTGCCGTGGAGACAGGCTTCGCCGACCGTGAGCGCATGCGCCGGGCGTTTCTGAGGTGCCTGGGTCAACCGCCTCAGGCCATTCGACGCAACGCCAGGGCTGGGCTCGATCACTGACAGTGGCGCGAATCTCTATGAGGATGGGCAACGGAATCCCAGTCAGCACTGCATGGCCTTTCGGCCCCGCTGCGCGAGCGGCAGCTGATGGGGGACGATGGGGGGCAGATACCGCAGCGGGCAGACAAGCCAGCGCAAGGCGTGAACGAAAGTGCGCCTTTCAGCCTGCAGATTCATAGAGCGCTACGTCGTACAACTAGGCTGTACACGCCGAAGGCAATACACCGCAGGGAGTCCAGCGCGCCGGTTGCCGCGAGGCCAGGCCTGGGTCGATCGGCTCATGCCGGGAGCTGCGCAGGATAAGCGGGGTTTCAGGACGCCTTGACCCAGGCTTGGCTTTGGCTCCAGAGCCGGCTGGCCAACTGGGGGTTGCAGGCAAGTGGCGAGGCTTCGGCTTCGGCGCAGTCGACATAGTAGAGCCCGCTCTGGGTCGCGAGTGACGCAGCTGTCGCGCAGTACAGGGTGGTCGCCGCCCCCTCTGCTTCATTTTTCATGAAGCGTTTCAACAACCAGGCTAGAGGCCCCGGCATGGCCCGCCAAACATCGGTCGCTACGATCCCCGGGTGAACCGCGTAGGTGGTTACTCCGCTGTCGGCCAGTTGCCGCGCCAGCTCCTTGGTGAACAACAGATTCGCCAGTTTGGCCACGCTATATTCCTTGAGGCCGGTGCGGCTGGCGGTGGACTGGCGCACGCTTGTGAAGTCGATGCCGCGGGCATGCCGGTGCGCCTTGCTGGAGACCATGACGATGCGCGCCGGTGCCGAAGCCTTCAGCCGATCGAGGAGCAACTGGGTCAGCAGGAAGTGGCCGACATGGCAGGTGCCGAAAGCCAGTTCGAAGCCGGACGCGGTACGCCCGCGCTGGCCGGCCAGGCCGGCGTTGCCGACCAGCAGGTGCAGGCCCAGCCCGCGCTGCAGGAAGGCCTCGGCGCAGCGACGGACCGAGCCGAGGTCGGCGAGATCGAGTTGGAGAAACTCGGCCTTGGCCGTGCCGCCGCTCAGGTGGGCAATTTCATCCCGCAGCGGTTGGGTCCGCGCCGCCGAACGGCAGGCGAGGAACACCTGGTAGCCCTGTAGTGCCAGTTCGCGCGCGGTGACGCGCCCGATGCCGGAGTTGGCACCGGTAACCAGCGCTACTCTGCCGTTGAGTTCAACTCGACTCATGGTTGCATCCTGTTGGTTGGAATTGCGGGTGAGGCAGATCCTGCGTCATTGTTGTTCTCCATGGATTGCTTTGGGCAAAACCGCCCTTTGATCCCGCCAAGCAGGACCATGCAGAGGGTGGCAGGCGATCAGTCCAGCAGATGCCCTGTCCGGGACAATCGATCCAGTTGGCATCCGCAGTAAGCGCAGGACGATTGGAAGAAATTCCAGAGCCGCTGAACTTCGCCGCTCGAGGGCTGGGGATCAAGGATGATAATCAGGCACCGGCGCATCTTGTTTTTTGCCATCAATGGGGTGTCTTTGGCCATTTTCAGGTCCTTGGCGAGCCTATATTTTAGGCGGATTTTGCCAGTCGATACTGGTAATGAACGTGCCGCGCCGAATGAACAGGCCTGCTTGCGCGGCCTTATAAATTTCGATCATTTCGGGGGTGGTGTTTTTTCCGCCAAACTCGTTCTGAGCGTTTATAAAAGCTTGCGCATTGGAGTTGTAAGGGTCCTTCTTAACTAAATAATGCAAATTCCCAGGCGTTTTTTCTCTTTTTGTATAACGATCCTTGATGCACCAGTGCAGCCAAGGGTATTTAAACTTCTGGTTGGCATTCAGTAAATAAGCAGTGAGGTTACTGGGTCCCCTGAAATCCCCCTTGGGTGCCCGGAAGGCCGCTGAACTGGCGTTGCTCGGGTCGCCGTCTCGATCGAACAGGTACTCCCATAAATATCTTTTGCTTAAGAATGCCCCATTAAGGCTGTCCAGTTGCACTTTGCTTATCCATTTCTTCACATTTTTATACAGGTCCCCACTGCTGTTTATGCTGAGACCTACTCCTAACAAGTACCACTGGATTCTATGGCTGAACTCGCCGTGCTCCCGCCCCGCGCCTATATCCTTGAACGGTCGCCCGTTCTCTAACTGGTCGTTGAATAACTTGCCCGGATTTCCAAGCAGAATGTCGACCGTGTCGGTACCCCGGCCAAACCAGTTGCCGACATCGAAGCCGTTTTTCGCCTCCCAATTACCCAAAACTTCACTGAGCAGTTTGGTGAACAACTGCTCGGCATAGCCTTCCCAGGGGCGGGCTTCTGCGGGGATTCCCCCTGGCGCCCATTTTTGAGCTCTTACGCCTTGTAGGAGTTCGATCAAGGCGCCGGGTGCGAAAGCCAGGCCTTTGGCCTGCTTTATTTCTCCCCTGATCTTGATTATCCGGTGGACTATCAGCGTATTGAGTTCTTGCTCAAGCTTTGCCAGCGCACCACTGCAGTTGTCTGCCGATGATAAATAAGCGCCTATTTGGCAAAAAGCATCGAAGTGGGTGCTCCCGACAAAGACTGGTGAAAAAGTATCGGTTAGTTCTTTTCTGACGGATTCAATGTCCTGCGCCATGCGAGCCTCTATGCGTCAGGGGATTAGGGACTAACGCCTAGACTAGACCCTGCCGGAGAAGTCGCCTTGCTTGCGAGACCAGTAGAAACGGTCAGTGGATGAGCATGGGACGACGCCCGCCTTCAAACCTTTGGAGCTCAAGCCGCTGTGTGCCTGCCGAAGCAGGCACCCACATCATGACGTTGTTCAGCGCATCAGCATCTGACGCCGATAAAGCCGGGTGCGCCGCACGTTCAGGAACTGGTCCTGGAGGAAGGCGCGCAGGGGCGCAACCCCTGGCTGGGTGGCGCGGCCCTGGCTGAGCCGGCGCAATTGGAACTTCACCATCGCCATGGTGGCGAGGGCGGCCATGGCCTTGTTCTTCCAGCGCACCGCTTGCAATTGCGGATGGCTGCTACGGCCTTCGCGCCAGTGGCGGGGCAGGTTGGGTTCGAGCGCCAGGGCGGTGGCGATACCCGCCATGGCCACGCCCTGGGCCAGCACCTGCTCGACCACGGCAAGCCGGCGAATGCCGCCGGTGACCATGATCGGCATATTCGCCACCTTGGCGATCTCGCTGGCGAACTCGAGGAAATAGGCCTCCCGGGCCAGGGTGCGGCCGTCGCGGGCCTCACCCTGCATGGCGGGGGCCTCGTAGCTGCCGCCGGACAGTTCGATCAGGTCCACGGGCAGCTCATTGAGCATCTGCACCACGCGCAGCGCGTCTTCCGCAGCGAAGCCACCCCGTTGGAAGTCCGCCGAGTTGAGCTTCACGGCTACACAGAATCCAGGGGCAACCACCGCCCGTACCGCGCGGACGATGTCCAGCAGCAGGCGGGCGCGGTTTTCCAGGGAGCCGCCCCATTGATCGGTGCGCTTATTGCTCAGCGGCGAGAGGAACTGGCTGAGCAGGTAGCCGTGCGCGGCATGGATCTGCACCCCGGTAAATCCGGCTTGCTCGGCCAGTTTGGCGGTGCGGGCGAAACGCTGGATCAGCTCGTCAATCTCTAACGGGCCCATGGCCCTGGGCAGGGCGAAATAGCTGGAGGCCTTGCCCATCTCCAGGGCGACCGCGGAGGGCGCCCAGGCGGTCTGGCCCAGGTTGGCGCGGGTCTGGCGGCCCGGATGGTTGAGCTGCAGCCAGAATTGCGTGCCCCGGGAGGTCCCGCTGCGGGCCCACTGGCGGAATGTCTCCAGCGCTCGTTCATCTTCCAGCACGACGCCGCCAGGGCCGGTCATGGCGCGGCTGTCGACCATCACGTTGCCGGACAGCAACAGGCCCGCGCCACCCTCGGCCCAGGTTTGATAGAGGCGAATCAATGCGGCGGACGGGGCCTGACTAACCTCGGCCAGGTTTTCCTCCATCGCGGCCTTGGCGATGCGGTTCGCAATGACGGTGCCGTTGGGCAGGGTTAAGGCTTGGAATGCGGGCATGGCGGTGAACCTCGATTGACCAGGCCTCAACCATAAGATTAAAGTTAACTTTAATGTCAAGCGTGACATGGAGGAAAGAATGAAAATCGGTGAATTGGCCAAACTCAGTGGCTTGGCGCCCTCGCGGATCCGCTATTACGAGACGTGCGGCCTGATCGCCAGCCAACCCCGGGGCAGCAACGGTTACCGGGCGTTCGCGCCACAGACCTTGCAACTGCTCGAGATCATCAAGAAGGCCCAGCAGGTCGGTTTCGCCCTGGAGGAGATCCGCCATCTGCTGCCCACCGCCGACTCACAGGGCTGGCAGCACGGTGAGTTGCTCGGTGTTCTCCGGCGCAAGGTGGCGGAAATCGAAGCCATGCAGCAACGCCTGCAGCAGAACCGTGAGCAACTGCTGGCGGTCATCGACAGCATCGAGCACAAGCCGCAAGGGCAGTTGTGCACGGCCAACGCGGAGCAGGTGATCGCCAGCCTGCTGGAATAACCCCCAGGGGACTTGGTGTTACGCCGAAATACCGCACCAGGCACTCGCCAGAGCGCCTTTGCAGGCCATGACCTCAAGCGGTGCTGGGCTGCGCGCCGAGTCCACCAGTTGGTGGACTGTCGCTGAACTACGCGCCGAGTCCCCCCTACATC
Source organism: Pseudomonas sp. (assembly GCA_035290985.1). GTDB lineage: Bacteria > Pseudomonadota > Gammaproteobacteria > Pseudomonadales > Pseudomonadaceae > Aquipseudomonas. Next base: position 6,911 of record DATDTH010000814.1, read on the forward strand.
CCCGCGGCACAGGGGCAGGTTCAGTCTGCGCTGGGGCTGCAGCCGCGCGCCGGCAAGCTGCTGAGCGCGCGGTCGATCAGCGCGGTGCTGCGCGGGCTGTGCAGGATGCCGGTGTGGCTTTCGTCGAGCAGGTACAGCCGTTCGGCTTCGTCCTGGGCGGCGGCGCGTAACTCGCTGGCCAGGGGGATCACGCCGTCGTTTGGTTCGGTCAGCAGGCGGCTGTTGCCGCCATAGCTGACCAGCATCCACTGGCGGATCGAGGGGGGCAGTGGGCGGGCGAAGAGCGCCTGCAGATACGTGCTGCCCGGCGCCATGTCGCGCCATACCGGGACCTCCAGGGGTACCTGCTTCAGGCCGGTGGCCGCCGCGGGGTGGCCGTCCCAGGGGGTCGACAGGGTGATGAACAGGCAAAGTCGTTGGCTTTCGTCCTCGCTCAACAGTTGCAGGGCGCGGCGGGCGACCAGGCCCCCCATGCTGTGGGCGAGCACGTGCATGCGTCGGGGGGCATGGCGCAACTGCAGATCGCGGATGCCGACGCTGAGCATATAGGCGCTGTTATTCAGGGGCAGGCCGCTGGGGAAATGGTAGAGCACGAGCTGATAACCTTTCAGGTCGAGGCTGGTGGCCAGCGCTTGCCAGTCCCGTGGCGAGGAGTTGATGCCGTGGACCATGAATACCGGTTCCTTGTCCTCGTCCCAGGGCGCCAGCAGGTACAGGCCGTAGCCGACCTCGCGCATAAAGGTCAGGGGTTGCCAGGCGCCCAGGCTAATCTGTTGCTCGTCGAAGCGTGGGTCGTCGAATTTGACCGTTTGCAGGTAGTTGCGCTGCATGCGTGGCTGTTCGCGCTGGAGCAACTCCAGGCTGAGGTTCAGGGCCGGCGCGGGTACCAGGTCATTGGCGGTGAGATGCAGCGAATTGAGGCGGCCGAGGCGTGCGCGCTCGGCCGGCTCGGGTTGCACCTGCAGCGGCGCGCTCTGGGCGTGGGGCAACCAGTGGCGTGGCTCATCGCTGTCCAGGGCGAAATTGCCGTTGCGGTCGTCGAAGGCCAGCAACTGATAGGGGGCCGGTGCCTCGGTGAAATAGAAGACTTCGCCGGGGGCGGCGATGCGGTAGCCGACCAGCTTGCCGTGCGCGTCGAGCAGGGCGACCAGGGCGCTGCGCCCGGAATCCGAGTTTTGTAGCAGGCCGGGGATCAATACCAGTTCCTGGCGAGCCTCCTGCATCTGCTGATCCAGTTCCAGCAGGCTGCAGC
>DATDTH010000815.1:0-2973 GCA_035290985.1 Pseudomonas sp.
CCCTTCCCAGAGGCTGTCCCCGATGTTGATCCTGCGCGGCGCTCCCGCCCTTTCTGCTTTCCGTCACGGCAAACTGCTTGAGCAACTGACCAGCAAGGTTCCTGCGGTCACCGGCCTGTATGCCGAGTTCGCGCATTTCGCCGAGGTTACCGGCGTTCTGACTGCCGACGAAGAGCAGGTATTGGCCCGTTTGCTGAAATACGGCCCGAGTGTGCCGGTGCAGGAGCCAAGCGGCCGCCTGTTCCTGACCATTCCGCGCTTTGGCACCATCTCGCCATGGTCGAGCAAGGCCAGCGACATCGCGCGCAACTGCGGTCTGGCGAAGATTCAGCGCATTGAGCGCGGCCTGGCGTACTACGTCAGCGGCGAGCTGAATGCTGCCGAGGCGCAGCAGGTTGCCGACGTGCTGCATGACCGCATGACCCAGCTGGTGCTGGATAACCTGGAAGGCGCCGCTGCACTGTTCAGCCATGCGCAGCCCAAGCCGCTGACTGCGGTGGATATCCTCGGTGGTGGTCGCGCGGCGCTGGAGAAGGCCAACGTCGAGCTGGGCCTGGCCCTGGCCGAAGACGAAATCGACTACCTGGTGACCAGCTTCAACGGTCTAGGGCGCAACCCCCACGATATCGAACTGATGATGTTCGCCCAGGCCAACTCCGAGCACTGTCGTCACAAGATCTTCAATGCCAGCTGGGATATCGATGGCCAGAGCCAGGAAAAATCCCTGTTTGGCATGATCAAAAACACCTATCAGATGCACAACGAAGGCGTGCTGTCTGCTTATAAGGACAACGCTTCGGTGATCGTCGGTAGCGTTGCCGGGCGTTTCTTTCCGGACCCTGAGACCCGCCAGTACGGTGCGACCCAGGAGCCCGTGCATATCCTGATGAAGGTGGAAACCCACAACCACCCGACGGCCATCTCGCCGTTCTCCGGTGCCTCCACCGGTTCCGGTGGCGAGATTCGCGACGAAGGTGCCACCGGTCGTGGTGCCAAGCCGAAGGCTGGCCTCACCGGTTTCACCGTATCCAACCTGAACATCCCCGGTTTCGAGCAGCCCTGGGAAGTGCCGTACGGCAAGCCCGAGCGCATCGTTACTGCGCTGGACATCATGATCGAAGGCCCGCTGGGCGGGGCGGCGTTCAACAACGAGTTCGGCCGTCCGGCCCTCACTGGCTACTTCCGCACCTTTGAGCAGGCGATCCAGACCCCGCGTGGCGAAGAAGTGCGCGGCTATCACAAGCCGATCATGCTCGCCGGTGGCATGGGTAACATCCGTGCAGACCATGTGCAGAAGGCCGAGATTACTGTGGGTGCCAAACTGATCGTGCTCGGCGGCCCGGCCATGCTGATCGGCCTGGGCGGCGGTGCCGCTTCGTCGGTCGCCACCGGTGCCAGTTCGGCTGACCTGGATTTCGCCTCGGTACAGCGCGAAAACCCGGAAATGGAGCGCCGCTGCCAGGAAGTCATCGACCGTTGCTGGCAGCTGGGTGACAACAACCCTATCGCCTTTATCCATGACGTCGGTGCCGGTGGCATCTCCAACGCCTTCCCGGAGCTGGTCAATGACGGTGGCCGTGGCGGCCGCTTCGAACTGCGCAACGTGCCCAACGATGAGCCGGGCATGGCGCCGCACGAGATTTGGAGTAACGAGTCCCAGGAGCGTTACGTACTGGCCGTCAGCGCCGTCGATTTCGAGCGCTTCAAGGCCATCTGTGAGCGCGAGCGTTGCCCATTCGCGGTAGTCGGTGAGGCCACCGAAGAACCCCACTTGACCGTGACTGACAGCCATTTCGCCAACACCCCGGTGGACATGCCGCTGGAAGTGCTGCTGGGCAAGCCGCCGCGCATGCACCGTTCCGCTGTCCGCGAAGCTGAGCTGGGCGATGATTTCGATGCCAGCACCCTGGCCATCGACGAAGCCGTGACCCGCGTGCTGCATCACCCGGCCGTGGCCAGCAAGAGCTTTTTGATCACCATCGGCGACCGCACCATTACCGGCCTGGTTGCCCGCGACCAGATGGTTGGCCCGTGGCAGGTGCCGGTGGCTGACTGCGCGGTAACCGCCACCAGCTTCGACGTGTATACCGGTGAAGCCATGGCCATGGGCGAGCGCACACCGCTGGCGCTGCTGGATGCTGCGGCGTCCGGGCGTATGGCGATTGGCGAAACCCTGACGAACCTGGCGGCTTCGCGCATCGAGAAGATGTCCGATATCAAACTGTCCGCCAACTGGATGGCCGCTGCCGGTCATCCGGGTGAAGACGCGCGCCTGTATGACACCGTGAAAGCGGTCGGCATGGAGCTGTGCCCGGAGCTGGGTATCACCATCCCAGTGGGCAAGGACTCGATGTCGATGAAAACCCAGTGGACGGACGCGGGCGCGGACAAGAGCGTGACCTCGCCGCTGTCGCTGGTGGTAACCGGCTTTGCTCCGGTCAGCGATATTCGCAAGACCCTGACCCCGCAACTGCGCATGGACAAGGGCGAAACCGACCTGATCCTGATCGACCTGGGCCGTGGGCAGAACCGTATGGGCGCCTCGATCCTTACCCAGGTCTACGGCAAGCTCGGCACCCAGGCGCCGGATGTGGATGACGCCGAAGACCTCAAGGCCTTCTTCGCGGTAATCCAGGGCCTGAATGCCGATGGTCATATCCTCGCTTACCACGACCGCTCCGACGGCGGCCTGCTGGTGACCGCGCTGGAAATGGCCTTTGCCGGCCATTGCGGGCTGAACCTGTTCCTTGATGCCCTGGCCGATAACAGCGCTGAGCTGGCCGCCGTGCTGTTCAACGAAGAGCTGGGTGCGGTGATCCAAGTGCATCAGGACGCGACGCCGGAAGTGCTGGCACAGTTCAGCGCCGCCGGTCTGGGCGACTGCGTGGCGGTGATCGGTCAGCCGGTCAACAGCGACGACGTGGCAATCAGCTTCAACGGTCAGCCGGTATTCGGCGGTCAGCGCCGCCTGCT
>DATDTH010000816.1:0-7676 GCA_035290985.1 Pseudomonas sp.
CCTTTGCTCCTGTAAAGGTCACGACCCAGCCATACTCTGAACCAGGGCTGTATTTCAGGGAGTTGAATGACCGGCCCGCATCCAGAGAAGGAGAGTCGAATGCCCTATGAACCCGACGATTACCTGACCCGCCACTTCCAGACCAGCGGCGTCGACCTGAGCAGCAAGATCGATGAACTGGTGGCGCTCAGCGCCCCAGGCACCAGCCTCAACCTCCCCCTCTACCGCGACATGTTGATCACCGTCATTCGCATGGCCCAGGCCGACCGCAATCGCTGGGACGCCAAGATCATGCTGCAGACCCTGCGTGAAATGGAGCACGCCTTCTGCGCCCTCGAACAGTTCAAGCGTCGGCGCAAGGTCACGGTCTTCGGCTCGGCCCGCACCCCCGTCGATCATCCGCTCTATCAACTGGCCCGCGACCTGGGCGCCACCCTGGCCCGCTACGACCTGATGGTGGTCACCGGCGCCGGGGGTGGCATCATGGCGGCAGCCCACGAGGGCGCCGGCCTGGAAGACAGCCTGGGCTTCAATATCAGCCTGCCCTTCGAACAGAGCGCCAATGCCACCATGCGCGGCAGCGGCAACCTGCTGTCGTTCCACTTCTTTTTCCTGCGCAAGCTGTTCTTCGTCAAGGAGGCCGATGCGCTGGTGCTCTGCCCCGGCGGCTTCGGCACCCTGGACGAGGCCCTGGAAGTGCTGACCCTGATCCAAACGGGCAAGAGCCCCCTGGTGCCGGTGGTGCTGCTGGACCAGCCGGACGGCAGTTTCTGGAAGGATGCCCTGGCCTTTATCCACAAGCAGCTGGAGGGCAACGGCTATATCCAGCCCAGCGACATGCACCTGATGCGCCTGGTCCACAGCGCCGAGGAAGCGGCCGAGGAGATCGCCCAGTTCTACCGCAACTTCCACTCCAGCCGCGGACTCAAGGACAGTTTCGCCATCCGCATGAACCACGCCCTCAGCCCCGCCGCACTGGCGGACCTGCACGGGCTGTTCGCCGACCTGTGCAAACAGGGCGGCTTCGAACAACTGCCGCACAGCGAAGCGGACTGGGACGAACCCGAACTGCGCCACCTGCCACGCCTGCTGTTCGCCTTCAATGGCCGCAACCACGGCCGCCTGCGCGAGTTGATCGACTTCATCAACCTGCCGCAACACTGGGCCAGCCCCGCCTGATTTCATCCGCCTGTTCATGCAGCTAGAGCATTTTCAGGAAAAGTCCGTTTACCAAGGGCGGGTTAGCCGCGCAGAAAGCCAATCCGGCACAGCGCGGCGTAACCCGCCAATCAAAGAGGCAATTTTCGCCCGAATAAGCCTTGGCGTAATCCGGGGCATCGGGTCTCGCCGAAGCGCTGCGGTGCGCACAGCGTAGCGACGCCCGGCGCACCCTACGGGGGCCCCGTTCCACCCTGACCTATAGGTTTCATCGAGGCGCTTCTTCAAGGGCGGGTTCGCGGCGCAAGCAGCCGAACTGGCAAATCCCGCCGCACCTGCCGCGCTGCGTAACCCGCCAAGGCGGAGCCTAGCGCCCCCGGGCAGGTAGGCATTTCGTGAAAATGGTCTGGATACCCGCCTTCGCGGGTATGACGGGTATATAGGTATGGCGCTTTGGGCGTGGACAGCAGCATGCCGTTCGTAAGAGCCAGCTTGCTGGCGATCCTGCAGCGACCTCAGGGGCCCCTCAATCGTCGTCGAAGACGCCGCGCAACAAGCTGCTGATCTGGTCCAGGGGGTAGCCGCGGTAGCTGAGGAAACGCGTCTGCTGCGCCCGCTCGCGGGCATCCTGGGGCAATTGCCCAGCGAACTTGCGCCGCCAGGTGTCTTGCAACTGGGCACGCCAGTCGATGCCGCTGTCGCGCAGGGCCTGGTCGATCGCCCCACGGGGCAGACCGCGCTGCAGCAGTTCCTCACGGATGCGCAACGGACCGGAACCCGAACGGGCCCGGTAACCGACGAAACTTTCCAGGTAGCGGGCTTCGCAGAGCAGCCCCTCGTCCGCGAGGCGGTCGAGGGCCGGGTCGATCAGCTCGACGGGGGCACCGCGCTGGCGCAATTTGCGCGTCAGCTCGACACGCCCGTGCTCGCGGCGCGCCAGCAGGTCCATGGCGGCCCGCCGCACCGCGGCGGGGCTGTCGAGGACGACGGGCATGGCTTAGAGGTCGGCGTTGGCCAGGTCATCGACCGCGGCAGGTGCGGCGGCGGCGCCATTGGACGAGGCCACCAGCAGCTTCTCGCGGATCAGCCGCAGCAGGGTCGATGCCACTTCGGGGTTGTCTTCCAGGTACTTGGCCGAGTTGGCCTTGCCCTGGCCGATCTTGTTGCCCTGGTAGCTGTACCAGGCACCGGATTTCTCCAGGAAACCATGGGTCACGCCCAGGTCGATGATCTCGCCGTTGCGGTAGATGCCCTTGCCGTAGAGGATCTGGAACTCGGCCTGGCGGAAGGGCGGCGCCACCTTGTTCTTCACCACCTTGACCCGGGTTTCGCTGCCGACCACTTCGTCGCCTTCCTTCACCGCACCGGTGCGGCGGATGTCCAGGCGCACCGAGGCGTAGAACTTCAGGGCGTTACCGCCAGTGGTGGTTTCCGGGCTGCCGAACATCACGCCGATCTTCATGCGGATCTGGTTGATGAAGATCACCAGGCAGTTGGCGTTCTTGATGTTACCGGTGATCTTGCGCAGCGCCTGGGACATCAGGCGGGCCTGCAGGCCCACGTGCATGTCGCCCATCTCGCCTTCGATTTCGGCCTTGGGCACCAGGGCGGCCACGGAGTCGATCACGATCACGTCCACCGCATTGGAACGCACCAGCATGTCGGTGATTTCCAGGGCCTGCTCGCCGGTGTCCGGCTGGGAGACCAGCAGGTCATCGACATTCACGCCCAGCTTGCCGGCGTACTCGGGGTCCAGGGCGTGTTCGGCATCGACGAAGGCGCAGGTGGCACCGAGCTTTTGCGCTTCGGCGATCACCGACAGGGTCAGGGTGGTCTTGCCCGACGACTCGGGGCCGTAGATCTCGACTATCCGGCCTCTGGGCAAACCGCCGATGCCCAGGGCGATGTCCAGCCCCAGGGAGCCGGTGGAAATCGCCGGAATTGCCTGGCGTTCATGGTCGCCCATGCGCATCACGGCGCCCTTGCCGAATTGACGTTCGATCTGACCCAGGGCCGCAGCCAAGGCGCGCTTCTTGTTATCGTCCATTGAAGTCCTCACGTAATCAATTGGGCCCGAGGGCCGCGAACAACTGTATAAGTAGACAGTATTATTCCACAGGCCAGGTCGCTCGCCTACCCCCGCAGTGGATTTTCTCCGGCGGCCAGCTGCAACAGCCCAGCCAGAGCGGCTCCGACCGCCTGCTGGCGCACCTGAAGCCGGTCGCCGTCGAACTGCAGCCGCTGCGCGAGCACCCGCGGGCCATCGCCCCAGGCCAGCCAGACGGTACCGACCGGCTTGTCCGGCGAGCCGCCATCGGGTCCGGCCACGCCGCTGACCGCCACGGCAAAACGCGCACCGCTCCTGACCTGGGCGCCCTGCACCATGGCTTCCACCACCTCGCGGCTGACGGCCCCGACCCGCCCGAACAACAGCGGCGACACCCCCAGCTGGGCGGTTTTCTGGGCATTGGAATAGGTGATATAGCCGGCCTCGAACCAGGCCGAGCTACCGGGTATCCGGGTAATCGCCTCGGCGATGCCGCCTCCGGTGCAGGACTCGGCGGTGGCGACCTGGGCATGCAGCCCGGACAGGCGTTCGCCGAGCTGAACGGCGAGTTGGGTAATCTCGTCCATGACGGTCTCCGACAGTAAGCGCGCAAAGGTAACACCCTAGCACGCAAGCCCCCGCCGGGCCGATACGGGCAGCCGATCGACCCGGCTGCTGCATCGGACTGCGGACCCGACCTGGAGTTGCGGCCCCAACAGACCGCTGAAAATGGTAGCAGTAGTTTTTCCAAAGCCTGCTAATCCAGCAGCTCGCGCAAGACCCTGGCAAAGGCCTCGCGGCTGGCCGCTTGCGCGCCATGCTGGCCGTCGCGCACGACCCAGCGGCCATTGACCAGCACGTCGCGGACTTGCCGATCGCCCCCGGCGAACAGCCAGCGATTGAGGATGGCATCGCCCGTGGCGGTCGCCAGGTAGGGGTCGTCGCCGTCGAGCACCAGCCAGTCCGCCCGTTGGCCGACCCGCAGCGCGCCCACGGCTTGGCCCAGGGCCTGGGCGCCGCCGGCCAGGGCCGCGTCGTACAGGGTCCGCCCGACCATCGGCTGATCCCTACGATAAAGCCGATTACGCCGCTGATCGCGCAGGCGCTGGCCATATTCCAGCCAGCGCAGCTCCTCCACCACGCTGACCGACACATGGCTGTCCGAGCCGATGCCCAGGCGTCCGCCCTGGGCGAGAAACTCGACCGCGGGGAAGATGCCGTCACCGAGGTTGGCCTCGGTGGTCAGGCACAGGCCGGCCACGGCGCCGCTGCGGGCCATCAGCTGCACCTCATCGGGCTCGGCATGGGTGGCATGGACCAGGCACCAGCGCTTATCCACCGAGGCGTTTTCATACAGCCATTGCAGCGGACGGCGGCCACTCCAGGCCAGGCAATCCTCGACCTCCTTGCGCTGCTCGGCGATGTGGATATGCACGGGACCGGAGTCAGCGACGGCCAGCACTTCGCTGATCTGCCGGGGCGTCACCGCCCGCAGCGAGTGGAAGCAGGTGCCCAGCCGTTGCGCCGGCTGCCGGGCCAGCAACGGCCGCAAGCGCGCCTGCAGGTCCAGGTAACTGTCCGTGCCGTGAATAAAGCGGCGCTGACCTTCGGTCGGGGCCTGCCCGCCGAAACCGGAGTGGCTGTAGAGCACCGGCAGCAGGGTCAGGCCAATCCCGGCGGCACTGGCGGCCTGGCTGATCTGCCGCGCCAGCTCGGTCGGATCGGCATAGGCCTGGCCGCTTGGGTCATGGTGGACGTAATGAAATTCCGCTACCGAGGTGTAGCCAGCCTTGAGCATTTCGATATACAGCTGCCGGGCGATAACGCCCAGTTGCTCGGGGCTGATTTTGCCGACCAGGCGGTACATCAGCTCACGCCAGGTCCAGAAACTGTCCTGGGGGTTACCCGCCACCTCAGCCAAGCCGGCCATGGCCCGCTGGAACGCGTGGGAGTGCAGATTCGGCATACCGGGTAGCACGGGGCCGTTCAGGCGCTCGGCGCCCTCGGCGCTGGCATCGGCCTGAACCTGGCTCAAGCGACCGTCGGCAGCGACCTCCAGACGGACATCCTTGGCCCACCCGCCCGGCAGTAACGCACGGTCGGCAAAGAAGACGGACATGAAGAGGCACCCCAGCTTTTATTTGTATATACATATACAGACATTTGGAGGGCCGGTAAACTCAGGCACAGCCCTGGTCAGCCGCCCTTCTATTTACCACAAGGATCGCCCGTGTCGACTCCACCCGAGGTCTCCCCGCTCGCCGCACGGCTGGATGACAGTCCGGCGCCCCTGTATGCCCGCGTCAAGCAGATGATCGCCCAGCAGATCCAGAACCGCAGCTGGCCGCCACACCACCGGGTGCCCTCGGAAAGCGAGCTGGTCAGTCAGCTGGGTTTTAGCCGCATGACCATCAACCGCGCCCTGCGCGAACTGACCGCCGAAGGGCTGCTGGTGCGCATGCAAGGCGTCGGCACCTTCGTCGCGGAACCCAAGACCCGCTCGGCGCTCTTCGAAGTGAACAACATCGCCGATGAGATCGCCTCCCGCGGCCACCGCCACAGCTGCAAGGTGATCCTCCTGGCCGAGGAAGCGGCGGGTTCCGAACGGGCCCTGGCCCTGGACATGCGCGAAGGCCAGCGGGTGTTCCATTCGCTGATCCTGCACTACGAAAATGAGATCCCGGTGCAGATCGAAGACCGTTTCGTCAACGCCCAGATCGCACCGCTTTACCTCGAGCAGGACTTCAGCCTGCAGACCCCCTATGCCTACCTGTCCCAGGTCGCTCCGCTGACCGAGGGCGAGCATGTGGTCGAAGCGATTCTGGCCGAGGCCGAGGAATGCCGGTTGTTGCAGATCGAGCGCGGCGAGCCCTGCCTGCTGATTCGCCGCCGCACCTGGTCCGGGCGCCAGCCGGTCACGGCGGCGCGCCTGATCCACCCGGGGTCGCGGCACCGGCTGGAGGGGCGTTTCAGCAAATGAGCCGGGCCAGCCTCCTGCGCGCGGCGACCTATGCCTGCATGCCATGGAAGAACGGCGGTGGCAGCACCCGGGAAATCACCCGGGACGCCGGCGAAGGACTCGCAGGCTTCGGTTGGCGCCTGTCGATTGCCGATATCGACGAATCCGGCGATTTTTCCCGCTTTACCGGCTACCAGCGGATCATCACGGTGCTGGAGGGCGCGGGCATGGCGCTGCGGGTCGATGGCCAGCCGTCCCGCCCCTTGCTCGCCTTCGATCCCTTTGCCTTCGCGGGTGACAGCCAGGTCGCCTGCACCCTACTCGACGGACCGATTCGCGATTTCAACCTGATCTACGCCCCCCAGCGTTACAGGGCACGCCTGCAGTGGTTCGACCTGCGGCAACCCGTACGACTGTTCAGCTCGGCCAGCACCCTGCTGCTGTTCAGTGCCGCCGAGCAACTGAGTGTCCGCCTCGACGACCAGGCCGCGACCCTGCTGCAGCGCCACGACTGCCTGCAACTCGAGGGCAACACGCGGCTGCTGGAGGTCGAACTGCTGGCCACGCCCCCAGGCCGCTGCTGCCTGATCGAGCTGGACCCGCAGCCCCAGGGTTAACCCGTCACCCGCCATACCCGCGAAGGCAGGTATCCCACCCTTGTTCGCCGAGCCGCCAGACGGCATTCACGGAACGCGTTTCGCCCCCTCCTCCGAGCCCTCGAACATATCCCGGGCCGGTGGTTTTTTTAATCACTCAACTTGTATGTACAAGTAAAGACCTGTACATATACACGCATCACCCATAGCCCACCACGGGAGGCGGGCCTGGATTGAATCGATAGCCGAGGAATTTTTCGTGACTGACGACAACCTGAACAAATACCGTGACGTCGAGATCCGTGCCGCCCGTGGCACCCAGTTGACCGCCAAGAGCTGGCTGACCGAAGCGCCGCTGCGCATGCTGATGAACAACCTGGATCCGGACGTCGCCGAGAATCCCAAGGAGCTGGTGGTGTACGGCGGCATCGGCCGCGCCGCGCGCAACTGGGCGTGCTACGACAAAATCGTCGAGAGCCTGACCCACCTGAACGACGACGAGACCCTGCTGGTGCAGTCCGGCAAGCCGGTGGGCGTGTTCAAGACCCACAGCAACGCACCGCGCGTGCTGATCGCCAACTCCAACCTGGTGCCACACTGGGCCACCTGGGAACACTTCAACGAGCTGGATGCCAAAGGCCTGGCCATGTACGGCCAGATGACCGCCGGCAGCTGGATCTATATCGGCAGCCAGGGCATCGTCCAGGGCACCTACGAGACCTTCGTCGAAGCCGGCCGCCAGCATTACAACGGCAGCCTCAAGGGTCGCTGGGTACTGACCGCCGGTCTCGGCGGCATGGGCGGCGCGCAGCCGCTGGCGGCGACCCTGGCCTGGGCCTGCTCGCTGAATATCGAGTGCCAGCAGAGCCGCATCGATTTCCGCCTGAAGACCCGCTACGTCGACGAGCAGGCCCGG
>DATDTH010000817.1:0-5166 GCA_035290985.1 Pseudomonas sp.
TGATCACCGGCTGCTTTCCGCCGCCACCCGGGAACAGGTAGCGGCTGCGCCCCGTGCTCTGGTGCAGCTTGATCAGCATGGCAACCAGTTGGTGGGGGAGGGGGCTGACATAGTCCCTGCGCATCTTCATGCGCGCGGCCGGGATGGTCCAGGTGCCTTCCTCGAAATCGATTTCCTCCCAGGTGGCATGGCGAACCATGCCGGGGCGGCTGGCGGTCAGTATCGCCATCCAGGCAGCGATCCTCGATTGCAGTCGGCTGGTGGTCGTGCTCAGGGCCCGGAGAAAGTCGGGCAGCTCGCTTTCGCGCAAATGCGGGTAGTGCTGAGGAGGAGGCGGGGCCAGCGCGATGGCGTGCAGTTCCGAGGCGGGATTGTGTTCGCACAGGCCGCGTGCGATCGCTTGGCTGAATATCTGATTGAGCCAGGTTCGGGTCTTGTCCGCCACATTGAAGGCGCCGCGCTTTTCGATGCTGGCCTGCAGCCTGGCGCAGTCGGCGCGCGTGATGTCTTCCAGCTGCTTCGCGCCCAGGGCCGGCAGCAGATCCTTGTCGAGGTAGTCGCGGATCTTCTTCAGCGTGGCGCGGCTGCGGCCGGAGTCGGCCTTGAATTGATACCAGTACTCAGCCGCACGCTTGAAGGTGTTGAGCCCGGCTTCCCGTTGCTGCTGCTTGTCATGCCGACGCTTGGTGCCAGGGTTGATCCCGTCCTTGAGCAGCTTGTGGCATTCGGCCGTCCGTTCGCGCGCTTCCTGCAAGGAGATGCGCGGGTACACGCCCAGCGAGATGCGCGCCGCGCGGCCGTGGTAGGTGTAGCGGAAGTGCCAATACTTGCGGCCATTCGGATGGACCAGAAGGGCAAGACCCGAAGTATCACCCAGGGTGTATGGCTTGTCGGCGGGCCTGGAGGCTTTGATTTGCAAGGCGGTCAGGGGCATGGCTGTACACCTCCCGTTCTCGAACTGGGAATATGTACGGAAAATGTACCTGAAAGCGGCTGGCTGGCAAGGGCGCTGGGTGGAGCCCCAGAGACCAAAAAGCCCGCAGTTAGCGGGCTTCAGGGGTGTTGCATGGACGTCCTTGGACGTCTATGTCTATCAAATGGTGCCCAGAGGGAGACTCGAACTCCCACTCCTTTCGAAAACGGATTTTGAATCCGCCGCGTCTACCAATTCCGCCATCAGGGCACAATGGGCGCGCAGTATAGGGAGGCTGGTACCGTTGGTCAATCGTCTTTCGTGGTCAGTTCGCGGGATTTCCGTTAAGCTTTGCGCCCCGTGAAATACGACTTCCTTACCCATGCGCGTCGCCGACTTTAATTTCGAGCTGCCCGAGGCCTTGATCGCCCGGCATCCCCTGGCCGAGCGCCGTGCCAGCCGTTTGTTGACCCTGGATGGCCCGAGTGGCGCCCTGGCTCACCGTCAGTTCGCCGATCTGCTGGAGCACCTGCGCCCCGGCGACCTAATGGTGTTCAACAACACCCGGGTGATTCCCGCCCGCCTGTTCGGCCAGAAGGCCTCGGGCGGCAAGCTGGAGATCCTGGTCGAGCGGGTGCTCGACAGCCATCGGGTGCTGGCCCATGTGCGCGCCAGCAAGTCGCCCAAGCCCGGTAGCAACATCCTGATCGAGGGCGGCGGCGAGGCCCGCATGCTGGCCCGGCATGACGCGCTGTTCGAGCTGGGCTTCAACGAGCCGGTGTTGCCGCTGCTCGAGCGGGTCGGCCATATGCCCTTGCCGCCTTATATAGACAGGCCGGACGAGGCGGCCGACCGCGAGCGTTACCAGACGGTGTATGCCGAGCGTGCCGGGGCCGTGGCGGCGCCGACTGCCGGGCTGCATTTCGACCAGGCGCTGCTTGCGGCGCTGGCCGAAATGGGGGTGGCCACCGCCTTTGTCACCCTGCATGTGGGCGCCGGTACTTTTCAGCCGGTGCGGGTCGAGCGCATCGAAGACCACCATATGCACAAGGAGTGGCTGGAGGTTGATCAGTCGGTGGTCGATGCGGTGAGCGCCTGTCGCGCCCGGGGCGGCCGGGTGGTCGCGGTGGGCACCACCAGCGTGCGCTCCCTGGAAAGCGCGGCCCGCGACGGCCAGTTGAAGGCCTTCAGCGGCGACACCGACATCTTCATCTACCCGGGCCGGCCCTTTCATGTGGTCGATGCGCTGGTGACCAACTTCCATCTGCCCGAGTCGACCCTGCTGATGCTGGTGTCGGCCTTCGCCGGTTACCCCGAGACCATGGCGGCCTATGCGGCCGCGATCGCCGAGGGCTACCGCTTCTTCAGTTACGGTGATGCCATGTTCATCACCCGCAATCCCGCGCCGCGCGGGCCCGAGGATCACGCATGACCCGCACCTCCCGTATGTCCTTCGAGCTGTTGGCCACCGATGGCAAGGCGCGCCGTGGTCGCCTAACCTTTCCGCGGGGCGTGGTGGAAACCCCGGCTTTTATGCCGGTCGGCACCTACGGCACGGTCAAGGGCATGTTGCCGCGGGACATCGAGGCGATAGGCGCGCAGATGATTCTGGGCAATACCTTTCACCTCTGGCTGCGGCCCGGTACCGAGGTGATCAAGCGTCACGGCGACCTGCACGATTTCATGCAGTGGCAGGGGCCGATTCTCACCGACTCCGGTGGCTTCCAGGTGTTCAGCCTGGGCGCGATGCGCAAGATCAAGGAGGAGGGCGTGACCTTCGCTTCGCCGGTCAACGGCAGCAAGGTGTTTATGGGCCCGGAAGAATCCATGCAGGTGCAGCGTGACCTGGGTTCGGACGTCGTGATGATCTTCGACGAGTGCACCCCTTACCCGGCCGACGAGGACACGGCGCGCATCTCCATGGAGCTGTCGCTGCGTTGGGCCAAGCGCTCGAAGATCGCCCATGGCGACAACACGGCCGCGCTGTTCGGCATCGTCCAGGGCGGCATGCACCCGGACCTGCGCATGCGCTCCCTCGAAGGCCTCGAGCAGATCGGTTTCGATGGCTTGGCGATCGGCGGCCTGTCGGTCGGCGAGCCGAAGGAAGAAATGATCAAGGTGCTGGATTACCTGCCGGGCCAGCTGCCGGCAGACAAGCCGCGCTACCTGATGGGTGTGGGCAAGCCGGAGGACCTGGTGGAGGGCGTGCGCCGGGGCATCGACATGTTCGACTGCGTGATGCCGACCCGCAATGCGCGCAACGGTCACCTGTTCGTCGATACCGGGGTGCTGAAGATCCGCAACTCGGCGCACAAGCACGACGAGTCGACGCTCGATCCGACCTGTGACTGTTACACCTGCAAGCACTTCTCCCGGGCCTACCTGCATCATCTGGATAAATGCGACGAAATGCTCGGTAGCATGTTGAATACCTTGCATAACTTACGGCATTACCAGCGTCTGATGGCTGGTTTGCGCGAGGCTATTCAACAGGGTACATTGGCCGCCTTCGTCGATGCCTTCTATGCCCGGCGCGGTCTGCCAACGCCGCCCATGGCTTGAACAATCACTATTCCTAGCCCTTTCACAGGAGTGTCATATGAGCTTTCTGATTTCCGCCGCTTATGCGGACGCCGCAGCCCCGGCCGCCGCGGCCCCGGGTGGTGAATACATGCAGTTTCTCTTTCTCGGCGGTTTTCTGGTCATCTTCTACCTGATGATCTGGCGTCCCCAGGCCAAGCGCGCCAAAGAGCAGAAAAATCTGCTGGGCAGCCTGCAAAAGGGCGATGAAGTCGTCACTTCCGGCGGCATCGCGGGCAAGATCAACAAGGTGACCGACGATTTCGTGGTAATCGAAGTGTCCAATACCGTCGAGCTGAAGATCCAGAAGGGGGCCATCGCTGCCACCTTGCCCAAGGGCACGCTGAAAGCCATCTGATTTTTCTATTTTTACCATTCGACGGGGCGCTTAAGGCGCCCCGCGTCATAAGCGGGCGGCGTCATGCTCAACAAATACCCTCTTTGGAAATACCTGCTGATCCTGGTCGTACTCGGGTTCGGCTTCATTTATTCCGCGCCTAACCTCTATCCTGACGATCCGGCCATCCAGATCAGTGGTAACAGTACCGCGCTGAAGATCGAGCAGGCCGACCTGGATCGTGCCAGTAAGGCGCTGGTGGATGCCGGTATCGTGATCAAGGCCGCGAGCCTGGCCGATCAGGGTAAGAGTGGTTTGTTGCGCCTGACCCGCAAAGAGGATCAGTTGCCGGCCAAGGAAGTCTTGAGCGGCCTGCTGGGCGACGATTATGTGGTGGCGCTGAACTTAGCACGCACCACGCCAACCTGGTTGCGCGGCATCGGCGCAAGCCCGATGAAGCTCGGCCTGGACCTGTCCGGTGGTGTGCACTTCCTGTTGGAAGTGGACATGGACAAGGCCCTGGATGCGCGCCTGAAAGTCTATGAGGGCGAGGTGAAGAGCCTGCTGCGCAAGGAGCGTCTGCGCTATCGCAGCCTGCCGGCGCAGAAAGGCGCTTTCCAGCTGGGCTTTGCCGACCTCGAGTCGTTGGAGCAGGCCCAGGAGCTGATCCGCAAGGACTTCAGCGACTTCGAGCTGACTACCACCGAACGCAATGGTCAGCAAGTGCTGCACCTGGCGATCGCCCCGGCCAAGCTGGCAGAGATTCGCGAATACTCGATCAAGCAGAACCTGACCACGGTGCGTAACCGGGTTAACGAGCTGGGCGTGGCCGAGCCACTGGTTCAGCGCCAGGGTGCCAACCGCATCGTGGTCGAGTTGCCGGGCGTACAGGACACGGCAGAAGCCAAGCGGATTCTCGGCAAGACCGCGAACCTGGAGTTCCGTCTGGAGGCCGATCGCGATGCGACCAAGGCCGCGACCGAATCCTTCGGCTTTCGCGAGTCGGGCCGTCCGCCCGTGGCGCTGGAGCGTGGCCTGATCATCACCGGTGACCAGGTGACCGATGCCCAGGCCAGCTTCGACGAGAACGGCAGTCCGCAAGTGAACATCCGTCTGGATGGCCATGGCGGCGAACTGATGAGCCGTGCGACCCGCAACAACGTGGGCCGCAGCATGGCGGTGATCTTTATCGAGCAGAAGCCGGTTACCACCAAGGTCAAGCAGGTGGTGAACGGGGTCGAGAAGGAAGTGAAGCTGCAGACCTTCAAGGAAGAGAAGCAGATCATCAGCCTGGCGACCATCCAGTCACCATTGGGCAGCCAGTTCCGCATCACCG
>DATDTH010000818.1:0-3444 GCA_035290985.1 Pseudomonas sp.
CGGGAAGGCCTGGCCCTCGGCCCAGCCCAGGGCTTCGCCGCCGACGGCCGCCCACTGAAGGAGGACGGCAAGCCGGTCTCGCGGTGGGTCTGGTGGTGGCGCCGCTGGCGCGAGGACCCGCCGTAACGCCGCCCGGTTCCACCCGCCAGGCCGTAGGTCGGGTTAGCGAAGCGTAACCCGACAACGATGCTGTCGGGTTAGCAAAACATAACCCGACCTACAACGCGGCCTGCATACCACCTTGGGCTCTTGGTGGTGTACTGCCTTCGGCGAGTACACCCTACTTGCTGGCGCTAGGACCCGCCGTGATGCTGCCCGGTTCCACCCGCCAGGCCGTAGGTCGGGTTAGCGAAGCGTAACCCGACAACGATGCTACAACGCGGCCTGCATACCACATGGGCTCCCGGTGGTGTACTGCCTTCGGCGAGTACACCCTACTTGCGGCCCCGGATTACGCCAAGAGCGCCTAGGGAATCAGCATCTGCACCTGGCCGGCGAAGGCGATCTTGATCACCCCGGCCCAGGTGCACATCAGGGTGCTACTGGCGTCCAGCGACGGCATCTTGCCCAGCAACACGGTGGGCGCCCCCACTATCCAGGGACTCGCCGTGGCCGGGATGCACGGCATCGGCGTCAATACGCCCAGGGCGGCGGCCGTCGCGGCTATCACCATAGGGTTGGCCACGCTCTGGCACATGCCGAAGGTACCGATATTGACCAGGGGGATATAGTCCATGATGTTGGCGGCCGGCAGGCCGCCGACCAGGGTCCGATTCACCGGCAACACGTTGAGCACCGCGGGCGCCACGCCGAAACTGCACTGCAAGGTGGCGGTCGAGCAGACTTGCGGACATCCCATCCTGTTATTCCTCTCGAAGGTTCTATTCCTGGTGAATCATCAGCAAGTTGCGCATCCGCTCGTTTTCGCGGTAAAGCTCGCGCTGGCGGAAGGCATCGCGCAATTGCTGGCGCAGGTTTTCCGGCTCCCAGGGTTTGGTGATGAACCGGTAGATCACCCCCTCATTGACCGCCTTGAGCAGGTTGCTGACCCCGCTGGAGCCGCTGAGTACCAAGCGGATGATATCCGGATAGATGCCCTTGATCCGCCCGAGGAACTCGACGCCGTTGGTGTCGCCCAGCAGCACATCGCTCAAGACCACATCGATGGGGCTGGTGGCCAGCAGCTCGAAGGCCTGCTGTACGCTGCTGGCGGTGAGTATCGTGTAGTTCTCCAGGCGCAGTTCCCGCTGCAGGGCCCGGAGGATCGCCGGTTCATCGTCGATGATCAGCAGATGGCGCTCGCTGCCCGCGAGTATGTTGTTCGGGAGCGTCAGCGTGCTGCCCAGTTGCAGGAACTGCAGGCAGGCCATGGCCGGCAGCGGCGGCGAATAATAGTAGCCCTGCAGTTCATCGCAGCCCGCCGCCCGCAGGAAGCCCAATTGCTCGGCATTTTCCACGCCCTCGGCTATCACCTTGATGCCCAGGTTATGGCCGATGGAAATCATCGAACGGGTCAGGGAGGCGCTGTCGGGCTCGGTGATCACGTCGTTGATGAAGCTACGATCGATCTTCAGCTGGCTGAACGGAAAGCGCTTGAGGTAGCCCAGGGACGAATAGCCGGTACCGAAATCATCGATGGAGAAACAGATGCCAAGGTCGCTCAGGGCCCGCATCTTGATCAGGGCATCCTCGGCATTGGTCATCAGGATGGTCTCGGTCAGCTCTATCTTCAGCAGCCGCGGGGCTATGCCATGGGTCTTGAGGATCGCGATCATCCGTGGCACGAAATCGTCGGTGGTCAGGCTGATGGCGGAGAAGTTCACCGCCACGCTCAGGTCCTGGGGGTAGACATCGCGCCAGACCAGCAATTGCCGGCACACGGCATCCAGTACATAGAAGTCGATACCGACTATCCAGCCGGTTTCCTCGGCCAGGGGGATGAATGTGTCGGGGAGTACCATCTGGCCCTGGCGTTCCCAGCGCACCAGGGCCTCGAAGCCGCACAGCCGGCCGCTGTGCAGGTCCAGTTGCGGCTGATAGAAGACCCGGTATTCGTGATTTTGCAGGGCCTGGCGGATTTCCCGCTCCAAGGACAGGCGCTGTTGCACCTGCGCATTCATCTCCGGGGTGAAGGCGCAGATGCGATTGCGACCCTGGTGCTTGGCCTGGTACATGGCGGTATCGGCATTGCGCAACAGGGTGTCGGCATCCTGGCCGTCATTGGGGTAGCAGCAGAAGCCGATGCTGCAGCTGACCGCCACTTCCTGGCCATCGAGCATCATCGGGGTGGCGATGGCTTTCTTGATCCGCTCCAGCCAGTCGACCTGTTCGCCCAGTTGATCGCGACTGGCCAGCAGGATGATGAACTCGTCGCCACCCAGGCGTGCCACCGTATCGATCTCGCAAATGCTCGCGCGCAGCCGGTCGGCGACCTGGGTCAGCAACTGGTCGCCGGCGTTGTGCCCCAGGCCGTCGTTGACCACCTTGAAATGATCGAGGTCCATGAAGGCCAGGGTGAACTGGCCCTGGTCGCGGCTGGCATAGGCGATGGCCTGGCGGATCCGGTCGTTGAGCAGGTTGCGATTGGGCAAGCCGGTCAGGCCGTCGTGGTTGGCCTGGTGCTCGAGCTCCTCCTGATAACGCTTGGCCTCGGTGATGTCATGGATGATGCCGACGAAATGGCTGACCTTGCCGCGGTCGTTGACCACCGGCGAGACCCGCAGGTCGTTCCAGAACTCCGAGCCATCCTTGCGCACGTTGCGCAGCAACGCACCGCCCTCCTCCAGGGCACCCAGGGCCCGACGAATGGTCTCCAGCCCCGCCTGGCCCAGGAGTTCGCCTTGCAGGAAACGGCAATTGCGTCCCAGCACCTCCTCGGCGCGGTAGCCGGTGATGCGTTCGAAGGCCGGGTTGACGTAGACGATCGGCTGGTCCGGCTGTTCGTTGTCGGTGATCACCACCGCATTGATGCTGGCTTCGACCGCGCGGGTACGGGTGCGCATTTCCAGGTCGCGACGGCGCTGCTCGCTGATGTCCTGGATCACCAGGATGGCGCCCTGGATCACCTGGTGCGCGTCCTGGAAGGGCACCGCCGAATTCAGCAGGGTCTTGCGCGCACCATCGGCGGTGCGGATGTCGATCACCGCGTTGCGCGAGGCTTCGCCTGTCTGCACCGCGCGCTGGATGGGCCAGTCCTGGGCGGTCAGCGGCACGCCGCTCTCGGCCCACCAGCCTTCGCCCTCGCCGGCCGCGGACAGCGAATCCCCGAGGATCAGGTGGCTTTCCGGGTTGCTCATCACCAGCCGCCCCTGCTGATCGGTGACCATCACGCCGACGGGCAGGTTGTCGAGGGTCTTGCGCAACAGGGCCTCGCTCTGGCTCAGGGCCTCGGTACGCTGGGCCACCAGTTGTTCCATGCTTTCGAACAGCCGGGCGCGGCCCAGG